>NZ_JBEXCV010000046.1:49938-57179 GCF_040605455.1 Embleya sp. NPDC005575
GTCGTTCTCGACCGTGATCTTCCGTGCCATGGGACTCACACCCTTCGGGATTTCAGCTGACGGAGATGGTGATCGGCGGGTTCTTCTCGTCGTCCTCGCCATCCAGCGGGTCGTTCTCGACCGTGATCTTCCGTGCCATAGATGTCACCCCCCCTCGGCGTGCGGTGAGCGCGAGCTCTGCCGGCGGATCGGTCAGCAGCCCGGAGGCGGCTCTTGAGGCACTGTCGACAGGTCGGCGGTCAGGGCCGGCAACGTCGGGAGGCTGTTCGGTGGCCTGCGCATCAGAAGCTCCTGGGGTCTGGGGTGCGGTGCCCGGCGCGGCGGCCGGGTCGCCCGTATCAGCAGGGGAGGATCGGGGAGACTTTTCTGGCCATTTTCCCTGGAGCCTTCCAGATTTGGCCAAGTGGGACCGGGTCGTGGCGTAGTTCGCGGATCAGCTGGACGGCGCGATTTCCCAGCCGACGTCGTCGGACAAGGCGGGCCCGGATATTTCCCCGGCGATGGAGTTCTGGACCGGGGTTGCCGATGCGCTCCCGGCGCCGATGGAAACAGCGAGAATCAGCACCGCCGCGGAACCGAATGCCAGAATGGTGTGCTTCATTTCCCGTCCTACTCCTTTTCGTTCAGATCCGATTCAATCTCGAGTCTTCCGGGTGACGTCAGCGGGATCGAACCGGCAGGAAGTAGTTCGCGGCCCGGCCGTGAGCTACTTCCTTCGGATAGCTCCAGCGTCACTGTGTGACTTCGTTGGTGTCGAGTCTGCGCGAAGTTCCACTTCGTTTGTACCCTGTTCCCTGACCGCTCTTGTCCTTGCCTAAAGTTGCCACCCTGAGGTCCTCGCCACGACCTGTCGGAGACGGGATTGAGTCGCCCCTTCCTTTCCACCTGGGGCGTTGACACAATGGCGCGATGCTGCTAATCAACCGCAACTACCGCCTGCTTTGGGCTGGCCAGACGATCTCGCAACTGGGGGACTTCGTATTCAACACAACCCTCACCTTATGGGTGGGTACGGTCCTGCTCAGGGGGCGGTCGGACGCGCCTGCGGCGGTCGCTGCCCTGATCGCAGTCGCAGCAGCCGCGACACTGCTGGTGGCGCCGCTCGCGGGGGTGTTCGTCGACCGGTGGGACCTGCGGCGGACCATGTTGACCACCGATCTGATCCGGGCCAGCCTGATCGGCGCCGTTACTGTGCTGGCCTTCCTGCCCACCGGCACACTGGCAACGGGGGCCACTCTCACTCTGGTCTATGTGGCTGTGTTCCTGGCCATGGGGGTGGCCCAGTTCTTCAACCCGGCCCGATTCGCGGTGATAGGCCGCGTGGTCGCTGCGGATCAGCGGGTCCGAGCGGCGGCCATCGGCCAGTCGACCCAGGCGATAGCGTCGATCTTGGGGCCGCCGCTGGCCGCGCCGCTGCTGTACGGGGTCGGCGTTCGGTGGGCGCTGCTCCTCAACGCATGCTCTTTTCTGTTGTCCTACATGGCAGTTCGTGCCGTGCATGTCGAGCCGGAGGCACCGCGCAGCGAAGCAGCGGAGCGGGGGAGCGTCTGGGCGGAGTTCCTCGCGGGTCTGCGCCTGGTAGGTAGCAGCCGGGTAGTGACGGCACTGATCATCACAATCTCGATCGTCACTCTTGGCACGGCCGCCCTCGAATCCCTCAACGTGTTCTTCGTAACCGAGAACCTCCATGCCGGAACCCGCTGGTTCGGCACGCTGGAGATGGCGCTGGGCGTCGGCCTAGTGGCGGGGGCGGCAGGCGCCGGCATGCTGGGCGCACGGATCGGCCATCGGCGGCTCTTCTCCTCGGGTCTGGTGGCGGCAGGTGTCGGGCTCGTCATCTACTCCCAACTCAGCCATCTATGGTCCGCTCTGGCCGTCCTGATGGTCGTTGGCTTCCCGTTGGCCGCTGTCAACGCCGCACTGACCCCCATCCTTCTCGATGCCGTGCCCACCACCCATCTGGGACGAGTCATCGCCGTGATCAATCCGGCACAGCAACTCGCTTCACTGCTCGGCGTGGCAGCCGCCGGCTGGCTGGCAAGTACCGCCTTCAACGGGTTGGACGCGAGGGTTGCCGGCATCGAGTTCGGCCGGATCGACACCATCTTTCTGCTCGCAGGCTTGATGGTCATCACAGGCGGCCTCTACGCCTCACTGGCCCTGCGCAACCGCGCGTCCCTGCCTCACGTCCCGCAGGAGGGGGCGGCCGCAGTCGTGCATGAGCGATCCGACTGAGCGACGCCTTCTGCGCGCTTGAGGTTCCCCCGAGATGTGGACGATGACGTTCCATGGGTCTGTCAGAAGAACGGCTCTGTTCCGTAGTCGGTGGTGACGTTCCGTTGTCGTTGGAGGGGGATGTGATGGCGGAGGAGGTCGAATCCAGCTCGGCCGTGCGTCTGGCGCATGATCCTCTTGCTGCGGGTGTTGACGCCTTCGGTGCGGCCGTTGTGGTAGTGGTGCGTGAGCCTGGCCACGAGGGTCTCGCGGTCGGGTTCGAGGTCGTTGCAGGTGGGCCGGGTCGGCGGCGCGGATTGCGGCGATCCGGTCGGTGAGCCGGGCGTCGTTGCCCGCAGCCGGGGTCGGCAGCTCGGCGAACCGGTGGACGCGCGCGGTGGGTTCGGTCGTTTCGGGGCGGGCGGCGGAGCCGCAAGTTTTGACGGCGTGGCCCGGAGGGGCGCGGAGGGACGAGCGAAGCCGCCCAACAAGAAGGGTGGCCTCCATGGGAGACCACCCCTTTGCCGAACCGCGGCCGATTCAGGCCTGGTTGCGCTTCTTCGACACGACGAGCGCAACGCCCGCGGCGGCGGCGATCAGCAGGACGATCTTGAACAGCTTGCCCATGGAATGGACCCCCTCGATGATCGGGACGAAGATGCGTCTCCCGACCGACAGAGGGTGCGGGGGACGATGTCCCGTGTGTACATAGACGCACGGGTCCCGTCGATCCCGGATCCCGTTGCCGGACGGGAGCCCGTCAATCTCGACTCTACGTCACCCGTTTGGCTCAAGGGTGGGGTGGTTTCAGGTCGGCGCGGCGGGCCCAACGCAGCCCACCTGCCCGCCAATTCGAACGAATCGCACTATTGCGGATTATTCGGATTGCACGCCACCGCGATCACGTTGAACACCGCGCCCTGCGGGTCCTGGACCGCGGCCACCCGGCCGTACGGGGATTCCTCCGGGCCGCGCAGCACCTTGCCGCCCAGGTTGTCGACGCGATCGACGGTCTCGTCCGCGTCGCCCACCGCGAAGTAGACGGCCCAGTGCGGCGGCGGGCCGTCCTGGACACCCGCCACGCGGCCGCGCGGACGCCGTCGACGTGGAAGGCCGCGTAGTCGAAGTCCGCGTCGGACATGTCCTCGTAGGTGAAGTCGAACGCCGCCGCGTAGAAGTCCTCGGCCCGCGCGCTGTCCGGCGTGTACAGCTCGTTCCACACCACCGCGCCGGGCTCGTTGACCACACCCGCGCCGCGGTGGTCGCCCGCCTGCCACACACCGAACACGCCGCCGGTCGGGTCGGCGGCCACCGCCATCCGGCCGAACGTCAGTACGTCCATCGGCGGCACGATCGCCGTGCCGCCGGCCGCACGGACCCGGTCGATCACCGCATCCGCGTCGTCCGCCGCCAGGTAGGTGGTCCACGCGACGGGCCCCTCCTGTCCGGGCCTGCGTCCCATCAGGCCGGCGACCGGGCGACCGCCGAGCGTGCAGGTCGTGTAGTGGCCCACATCGGCCGGCCCGATCTCCCCCTCCCAACCGAACAACCCGTGATAGAAGGCCAGTCCGGCCCCGACGTCGGGCACGCCCAGGTCCACCCAGCACGGCACGCCGGTGGGATACCGCGAGGTCCACTCGCTCATCACTGCCTCCTCGGATAGACACCGACAATTCGGGACGATCCGAGACCGATGCTGCCACCAGGGCCGGACATTGCTCGTCGGTGACCGCCGCACGAGGCAGGATGCCCCTATGAGTTCCCTGATCAAGGCGGCCGACCTGGCCGCAGCCCTGGACGGTTCGTCGCCGCCGCTGGTGCTCGACGTCACCTGGCAGCTCGGCGGCCCGCCCGGAATCGACTCCTACCGGATCGCCCACGTACCCGGCGCCCGCTTCGTCGACCTCGCCACGGAGTTGTCCGGACCGCACACCCCCACCGGCGCCGGAGGCCGGCATCCGATGCCGGAACCGGCCGCGTTCGGCGCGGCCATGCGCCGCCTGGGGATCGCCGCGGAGACCGACGTGGTCGTCTACGACGGAGGCCAGAGCGTCGCCGCGGCGCGGGCGTGGTGGCTGCTGCGCTACTTCGGCCACGACCGGGTGCGGGTGCTCGACGGCGGCTTCACGGCCTGGACGGCGCAGAACCTGCCGGTCACCGACGTGGTGCCCGAGCCCGCCCGGCCCGGCACGTTCGTCCCGCGTCCGGGCGGGATGAGCCGGCTGGACGCGGACGAGACCGCGGCGCTGGTGGCCGCCGGCGGCGTGTTGCTGGACGCGCGGGCCGGCGAGCGCTTCCGCGGCGAGAGCGAGCCGATCGACGCGAAGGCCGGCCACATTCCCGGCGCGGTCAGCGCGCCCGCGACCGAGTACACGCACCCCGACGGCCGGTTCCGCGAACCCGCCGAGCTCAAGGAGTACTTCGCCGCCCGGGGCGCGGTGCACGGTGCGCGGGTCGCCGCGTACTGCGGCTCCGGCGCGACCGCCGCGCACGAGGTGCTCGCCCTGTCCCTGGCCGGTGTCCCGGCCGCGCTGTACGCCGGGTCCTGGAGCGACTGGATTACGGATCCGCAGCGCCCGGTGGCCACCGGCGCGTAGCGCGCCCGGGCCCACGCCCGGCCGTTGCGGGCAACGAAAGAGCCGAGGGTCCGTCGGGACCCTCGGCTCTCCTCGTATCCGTACGCGTCGATCACTCGCGGCGTTTGCGCCTGCTCCCGAACACGATCTCGTCCCAACTGGGCACGGTCGCCCGGCGGCCGGGACGCACGCCGTCGGCCTCGGCCTGTCGGTCGGTGCTGCCGACCAGACGCTCGCGGTGCGGGCCGACCACACCGCGCGGCACCAGGACGTTCTCGTACGCGCTGCCCGCGCCCGCCGCCGCAGCGGGGGCCTGGGTCTCCTCTTCCTCGATCGGTTCGGCGCGCTCCGGGCGCTCCGGCCGCTCGGCGCGTTCGATCCGCTCGGCACGCTCGACGCGTTCGATCCGCTCCGGGCGTTCGGCGCGCTCGGACCGCTCGATGCTGCCCACGCGCGGGCGTTCGGCCAGTGCGGTCACGTCGATGCGCATCGGACCGGGGGAGACCGACTGGGTCTGCGGTTCACCGCGCAGGCCCGGGACCGCGTCCAGCAGGCTGGTGATCGCGTCGTCGTCGCTCTCGCGCGGGATGGTGGCCAGGCGCGGCCGAAACGGGAACGGGGTCTCGGACGCCGCCGGGTGTTCGCCGATCAGCGAACGGGCCTCGTCGTCGTTCGTGGTGACCAGCCGCCGGGGCGGATCGAAGCTCCAACTCGCGGAGCGCATCTCGCCGTCGGCGCGGTAGAGCAGCAGGATCTCCCAGCTGCCGTCGTCACGCCGCCACGAATCCCACTGCACGGACTCGGAGTCCGCGCCGCGCAGGTGCAGGCGTTCGGTGACGATCTCGCCGAGCAGCGGACCGGTGGTCTCGCCCTGGCGGCGGATGGGGGTCTTGCGAGCGCGCTCGGCCATGAAGGCGCGTTCGGCGAGCACCGGACCCTCGAAACGCCGTACGCGGTCGACCGGGATGCCGGCGAGCTGTGCGACCTCCTCCGCGGTGGCACCGGCCCTTATCCGGGCCTGGATGTCACGCGGACGCAGTTGGCTCTCGACTTCGATCTCGATCTGGCCGAGCCTGGCGCGGTCACCCCTGACGGCGGCGCGGAGCCGTTCGTCGATGGGCAGCATGTACTCGGTGCCGTCGGCAGCCTTCAGCACCAACCGTGTGCCGTCGTTGCTGACGGCCACGACACGCAGTTCGGGCATGGGGACCTCCCGGGTGGTGCCTGCCGACGTCACCTGCGTCGTTGCTCCCGCTACGAGTGTGACCTGCCCAGCCTCGGCATGGCCACAACCTGACCGAGTTGTCCGGCGTGTCGGATTTATTACCTGGCTGGCCGAATTGCCTTGGTTACACCATTTCGGGTAGATACCGGGGCGGTGCCCCACCCTGACCTCTGCGGTCGGTCGCTTCCCCCTTCGCGCACAGGTCTTTCCGGAACCTCGCGTGAACAGTACTCCATTCGGGGGCTCTACCGGGACACACCGCGCCGCATCGGCGCGTCCCGTTCGGACGAGTCGTTTTCGGCCGTCCGGGGTGATGTCGATCACAAGATTGGGCCGATCGGAACGATGTGGATGGGCCGTTCAGTCCTAACCAGGGTGAAGTCCTGTTTTTCATGATTAACCACCGTCCGAGCACGGACGGGCAAGGAAAGTGATGCCGGAAAGGACCGAGAATGAACGTCGCCGGATCGATGTCAACGCGGTGCAGGTTGTGGGCAGTGCCCTGGCGGCCATCTCCTCGGCGTTCCTGCTCTCCACGCTCGGTGTCGCCGGGACGGTGATCGGCGCCGCGCTCGCGAGCGTGGTCGCGACGGTCGGGAGCGCGGTCTACGTACACCTGTTCCGGCGCACCGGCGAGCAACTGCGCGACGTGCGGGCGACGCTGAGCCCTCCGCACGAGGGCGGGCCGAGCCCGGACCCCACCGCGGTGCCGGATCGACCCACGGGCGTGGCCGAACGGCGACCGGCGAACGACGAGACGATGGTGCTGCCGGTCGGCGACTACGAGCGCGTCGACCCGAGTTTGGGTGCGCCGAGCGGTGGCGCCTCCCGGGCCGAGGCGGCGTCCGACGGCCTGGGCGACCGGCGGGTGTGGCTCGGCCGATCGTTGGTGGGGGCCGTGCTCGTGTTCGTCGTGGCGATGGGCGTCGTGACGCTCGCCGAGACCGCGATCGGCCGTTCGTTCGCCAGCCTGTTCGGCCACGGCGACGCGGGCGGCTCGACCATCTCGCGGATCGTCGAGGACCGGCCCGCCCGGCACGACACGCCCCAGCCGCCGACCGGTTCGACCCCGAACCCGACCGGCACCGGCACGTCGGCGCCCACTCGAAGCCCGGGCACCGACGACATGGGCACCCCGGGCGGGCCCGGCGGCGAAGGCGCCGGGGCGCTGCGCCTGACACAGGGCAGACGGGCGGGGATTTCGGCTTCTATATCCGATATGCGCC
>NZ_JBEXCV010000047.1:0-56472 GCF_040605455.1 Embleya sp. NPDC005575
CCCCGCGGGGACGGACCGGCCGCAGGCGTGCGGTCGCATTCACGCGCGGGTCTCCTCGGGCGCCGGGGTGGAGGCGCCGTCGGGGAGCGCGGCGAGTGGGCGGCGAGGGCGCGGACGGCGGAGGGAGGCAGCAGTCGCCTGTGCGTCGGGCGAGTTGCACGAGAGTGGCGTCGCCGATCATGCGAACCAGGTCGCCGCCCAGCATTCGGCCCAACCCCGCGCCTGTACCTGGGCGACCACGGCGACGCGGCCGACCCGTACGTGCCCCGATGCGCGCCGCGCTCACCAGCGGCCGGTTCGGCATCACCAACGGGGTGATCGGCCGCCCGTCCATTGCGCGACGCTCGCCGCAGTTTTGGTCCGTCACAGGATCTGGATGGCGGCAACCCTGGGCGAGCGGTTCGGGAAGGTGATGTCGTGCCAGCGCTCGATCTTCACCGAGTCACCGTTGACGTCGTAGTAGATGAGGTCGTTGTTGCCGGTGGAGATCCGGTCGACCCACCAGCCGCCGAAGTCGGTCCTCCCGGCGTTCGCGTAGCAGTCGACGCTCTCGCGGCCGTCGAGGTGCGACCAGATCTTCAGGAAATTCTCACCGCCGACACACTGGACGTGGTCGATGGCGTAGGCGTTGCCGCCCGGCAGACCGAGGGCGAGCGTAGCCGCCGCGGCGACCGCCACGGCCATGGAACGCGCGATCCTCTTGCTCTTCGAGATCACGAAGGACTCCCCTTTTCACACGAGGATCGGCGCAAGCCCCGACCCTGTCGGCGGCGTCGCGTCATGACGCAACGGTGTTCCGTCGAACCGGCAAACGACCGGCTTCCCACCAGGCCGACCCCTCACGGCGTACCCAGCAAGGCACAACCGGAGGAACCAGAAACCAACGTAATGGTTTTGCCTGGCGTTCGAGCCGTCCGGCCGCAACTTCACCCGTTCGTGGGGCCCACGGTCGGCGGGCCACACATGAGGTCCGCCGACCTCGCTCGTCAATGTCCGGGAAGAGAGCTCACCGAACACATCGACGCCACCTTCGCCCACGCAGGCATCAACGTCACCACCACGCCCTTGTGCACTGCGGCGAAACGACACTGGCCGGTCTCGTCCACTCGGGACGAGGCCGGCCGGTCGAGGCGGGTTGTGCGGTTACACGTCGTACGGCAACGTCCAGCGTATGCCGGGCTGTCCGACGCAGTCCCACAGCTGGGCACGGGCGCCGTTGGACCTGGAGGAGTTCTCGATCTCCAGGCACCGGTTACTGGTCCAGCTGACGATCTCCGACGACTGGGTGTCGGACTGCCAGAAGAACGCCCAAAGGGCGCCTTCCTGGCCGACGCAGCTCCACTGCTGGACGCGAGCACCGTTGTAGCCGTTGGAGTTCTGGACTTCCAGGCACTTGCCGCTGTTCTTGTTCACGATGTTGTAGAGGCCGTTGGACTGCCGCACCGGATACCAGTCGTCGCCGCGGCGGGAACTGCACGACCACTGTTGGACACGAGCACCGTTGGCGGTGGAGGAGTTCTCGACTTCCAGGCAGAGGCGGCTGTTCGTGTTGACGACACGATCGAAGTCCACCGGACCGGGGGCGGCCCCGGCCGTGGAGGTGCCCGCCATCATGAGCAGGCCTGCTGTTGCGCCGAGGATGCCGAGTGAACGTCTGCCCAGCCCCATGGTGGTTCCTCACTGTCGGATTCAGGGCATGCCACAGGCCACTCACGGGCGCGTGATGGGCCTGTGAGGGTGTGGTGTGCCCCGCGAGGTGGTCGGTCGCAGCCTAGGCGGCGACGGTACGGGGCGCTGTCCAGATCGCGCGGGGCATGGTCGGCCGTTGCGGCAGCCGAGGTCGGTGTCCGTCGCCGCCGGCACCGCCAGACGGCGCCCGTCGGCCGTCGGCGGACAAGGCGGCGATGACGTAGTCGTTGCCGACGGTGATCCGATTGTCGCCACTGCGCTGGACGACGAAATCCACCCGTCGCCTCGCGGACGAGTTGATCCGGCAAGGCACCGGATATCCGCGGACACGGTCGTGGACCTGCTGCGGACGGAGGGCTTCGGCCTGCAGGCGAACGTCAAAACGCTGAAGGGGAGGCAACGCTTCGACCGGGAGCCGCAGTTCCGCTACCTCAACGGAGCAGGTCCGTGAGTACCGGGATGCGGGACAGTCGGAGATCAGATCACAGCTTGGGGTTTCGGCCCATGCGGTGCAACAGCCGGTCCTGTGGCGATCCGTCGTCGGCGGGTTCCCCGTCCGGTGCCGCGAAGAAGCGATTCGTCGTTTCGACGGCGATGGGGGTCTCCATCAGGCCCGCGTAGATCTCGTCGAGGTGGGAGTCGATCCACCCGACCAACCCCGCATCCAGGGCGTCGTCGACGCCGATCGCCCGGGCCAGGTCCCACGTGTGGATCACGCTGTCCGTGGTTCGCACGGCGATTGCCTGCTGCCCGCTCACCCGGCCCAGCGGATAGTCGAGGACGCGCTCCAAGGCGCCGGGCTGTCCGAACGCGGCCGCGCATTCGCGCACCGATCGGATGTACGCGGCGACCGGGTCCGCACCCAAGGCGTCCTCGTCGCGGAGCCGAATGAAGTCCGCGCCGGCGCCGCCGTGAAGGAGTTGCACGTAGCCGACGTTCCCCCGGGTCATGTGGTTGACCAGTTGCCGTACGTTCCACTCACTGCAGGGGGTGGGCCACGTCCACTGTTCCGGCCGCACCATGTGCAGGCGCCGCTCGAATTCTCGGCCGGCGAAGACGAATCGGTCGATGGGTTCCTCGCTTGAGTTGAGCACGCATCCCAGCATGGTCGCGAAGGTGGCCCATGGCCGGCGGAAATCGGACATCGCTCCGTCGATTGCCTGGTTCGGCGGGCGTTGCGCTGCCAGGGCGCAGCGGCGGTGCCTCGGGTACCGGACTCGGTGTGCAACGTCGATGTCTTCGTGGACCTCAAGGACGGATCCCGGTCGAGCGCGACTGTCTTCACGGTCGCCGAAGTCGAAGATCCTCCAGCAAATCAGCGGTGACTGACCAGGCCACGGCCCGGCTTCATGAAGCGGCCGGTCAGGCCACTTCGGTCTCCCGCCCGATGGCTTGGAGGCGGTTCCGGAAGGGGCGGGTGCCGGTCAGCTCGTCGTAGACCGACAACGGCTTTTGCCCTACGTACCCGACCGCGTCGCCGCACTACCCGCAGCACGGCCGCTGCCGGTCGGACCCGGGTCAGCCATTACGGACGCGGAGAGCATCACGCAGTACTGTTCTTCCCTGGAAACCGCAAACGGTGAAGTCACCGGCCCAGCCTAGAAGTCTCGTACGGACCTCGGGGCCTGTTCCCGCCACACGAACGGCGGGTAGCGACCGCATCGTTTCGACGGCGAACCGCACACAGCCGAAGCGGGCAGCGCCGGTGAACGTCGGCCATGGGATCCGACGCTCGCCTGCCTCGCCGAGGCGGTGGTCCGCAGGGCGTGCGGGGCTTGTACGGTGGATTTCGTGACGGCTGACGCGTTTCCCGACCCGACCGCGGAGTTCGAGGCGGAGCGGGGGCGGTTGTTCGGGATCGCGTACCGGATGCTCGGATCGGCGGCGGAAGCCGAAGACGCCGTACAGGACGCTTACCTGCGCTGGCATGCGGCCGATCGGGGCTACATCGACGCGCCGGGAGCGTGGTTGGCCAAGGTGCTGACGAACCTGTGCCTCAACCGGCTCACGTCCGCACGGGCGCGGCGCGAGGAGTACGTCGGGCCGTGGCTGCCCGAGCCGGTGCGGACGGACACGGGGGCGCTCGGGCCGATGGAGACCGCCGAGCAGCGGGACGCCGTGTCGATGGCGATGCTCGTGATGCTGGAGCGGCTGTCGCCGCCGGAGCGGGCGGTCGTGGTGTTGCGGGACGCGTTCGCGTACAGCCATCGGGAGATCGCCGAGGTGCTGGACTGGCCCGAGGCCAACTCCCGGCAGACCTACCGGAGGGCCAGGCAACATCTCGCGTCCGGTCGGCCGCGCTTCGAGGTTCCCGCGGAGGCGCGGGCCGACCTGTTGGCGCGCTTCCTCACGGCGGCGGCCGAGGGAGCGCTCGAGCACCTGGAGTCGCTCCTCGCGGACGACGTCACGGCGTGGTCCGACGGGGGCGGCAAGGTATCCGCGGCGACGCGCCCGATCTCCGGCCGCGACAAGGTGGCCAGGTTCCTCATGGGTCTGGTGGAGCGCTTCTCGGCCGGCATGGAGTTCGGCTTCGCCGAGGTCAACGGCGATACCGCGCTGTTGGGTCGGGAAAGCGGAGTACTCACGACGGCGGCCGTGGTGGAGGTCGGCGGGGAGGGTATCGCGGGCGTGCGGATCGTCCGGAATCCGGAGAAGCTGAAATTCCTCGAAGAACAATGCCGAGAGTTGTCACATAACGCGTAGCCGCCCGGTTCCCAGCTGACGAGGGCGACGCCGCGGCGGAGCGACGTCCCCGGATCGAGGAGGAACGATGAGCGAGAACGTGATCCTGGTGACGGGCGCGACCGGTGTACTCGGGCGTGAAGTGCTGGATCGGGTACGCCGTACCGGCCTGCCGGTGCGCGCGATGACCCGCAGGGCGACGCTGCCCGAGGACCCGGGAGTGACCTGGGTGACCGCCGACCTACAGACCGGTGCGGGCCTCGATGCGGCGTTCGACGGTGTCGCGACGATCATCCACTGCGCGTCGGACACGCGGAAGCCGAAGCACGACATTCCCGGCTGGCGGCACCTGCTGGACGCCGCGAAGCCGGCCGGAGTCGGGCACATCGTGAACATCTCGATCGTCGGCGTCGACCGAATCCCGTACTCCTATTACAAGATCAAGGTCGCGGGTGAGCAGTTGCTCGCCGAGTCCGGCATCCCGTGGAGCAATTTGCGCGCGACGCAGTTCCCGGACTTGCTGAACGCGGTTTTCGGCGTGCTGTCCAAGGCGCCCTTTGTCCTGGTCCCGTCGAGGACCGTGTGCCAGCCTGTCGATCAGGGCGAAGTGGCCGACCGACTGGTCGAGTTGGCCCAGGGCGCACCGGCCGGGCGGGTCGCGGACATGGGCGGCCCGCACATCCACCAGGCGGCGGACCTGGCACGTTCGTGGCTGAAGGCGGTGGGCAGGCGGCGGTGGGTGTTGCCTGTGCGCGTCCCGGGCAAGGCGGGCGCCGGGTTCCGCGCCGCGGGGCTGGTCACGCGGGAGAACGCGGTGGGCGTCAGGACGTGGGAGGAGTACCTCGCCGCCAAGGCGACCCGCTGAGCGCGACGCGATATTCGGCACTTGCCGTCGTGACGGCCCGCTGCTCCGCGTCGAGGGCATCGGCGTCGCGTCCGGGCCGCCTGCCATCGGCGGGGCTTGGGAAGGGCCGTCCCGGCCAGGGGGAGGCCATGAGGCTGTGACCGATTGTGTGCCGAACCCGCCCTCGCCGGGTCGATGCGGCGAACCCGGTCGTCGTCCATGTCGTCGTCGGGTCGACCTGCCTGGCGACCCGCGTCATGGTCGAGACCGTCCCGCCGCTGATCGGCGGACGGCTGGGTCTGCTCACCCTGGGGGAGCATTCGGTGCCGTCCGGGCCGGCCACTCTGCCGGCTGCGGCGGTGCCGGTCCGGTGGTCGTGCCGCGCGTCGTGCACGGGGAGAGGATCGGTCCCGACCCCACCGACCGCCGCGAATTCCAAGAGGCGATGTCCGGGGGCAGGGCATGCGGGCCCGCAGTGGGGAGCGGGCCGCTCGGACCGCCGCGAGCGGCGCGTGGCGGATCCTCGCGTCAGCTGGAGGCCCGGCGTTCCCGACTGTGCGGGTCGTCGATCTCGGTCCACTCGGCGTCCATGCGCATCGTGGTCCTGCGGTCGTTGTCGTACGGAGCCCAGCCCGGGTCGCCGGTCCCGGCGAAGCGGATCCAGGCCTCGTGGACCCGGGCGGCCAAGTCCGTGGGCGGCTTCTCGGGGCCGAGCAGTGCGTTCGGGCCGTGCAGTCGGGCGAGGCCTGCCAGGTCGAAGACGAAGGGAAGCTCCATCGCGTGGGTGGCGCCCAACTCTCCGTCCAGCGCCTCGGAGCGCCACGTGAACTCGTAGCGGTAGGTGCCCGACGAGGGGTGCTCGGCATGCGCGGAGGCCATCGCCCGACTGCCCGCGCCGAACAGCGCGTCGCCCATGATCGCGGAGCGCAGCGCGCCGGGGGACGCCTCCGGACGCGCCGCCCGGTACACCTCGACGAGTTTTGCCGGGTCGGGGTGCGAGGCGGCCGCGGCCGCCTCGACGTCGGCGTCGGTCGAGGTGGAGTACTTGCCCACGGGGGCCAGATAGAGGTTGCCCTCTTCGGAGTTGGTACCGATGAGCAGGTCGACGTCGGCGCTCAGTCCGGCGGCGACGGCCTCGGCGGGCTGGATGTCCATCCAGGACCAGGCTGAAAGGGCTGAGCCCGATCAGCGGGTCGCCGTGCGTCTCGGTCTCGAGGTGAGCGGCGTCCGGGTGCTGCGTGCCGAGGGGAGCGAGTCGGAGGCGAGCCTCGCGTTCTCGGGTCTGCATCAACTGCTGCACCCGGTCGTCGGCGCCGTGGGCCGGCTGCCCGAGCGGCAGCGCGCGGCACTCTCCGGTGCCCTCGGTACAGGTCCCGCCGAGGGAGGGTCCGACCTCATGCTCATCGGCGTCGCCCTGCTGGGCCTCCTGTCGGATCTGGCCTGCCGGCAGCCGCTCCTCCTGGTGATCGACGACGCCCAGTGCATCGACCGGGCCTCCCTGGACGCCCTGGCCTTCGCCGTCAAACGCCTGGATGCCGAGCCGGTCACGCTGCTCATCGGCGTACGCACCGGCGATCCGCTCCCCGCACTCGACCGGCACTGGCCGGTCCTCACCCTCGACCCGCTCGACACGGCCGCCGCGGGACGGCTCCTCGAACATCAGCCGCAGAGCCCCACCGGACGCGCCAGGGACCGGGTCCTCGACCAGGCAGGGGCAACCCCCTGGCCCTGGTCGAACTGGCCCGGGCCGCCACCGCACCCGGCAGCGACCCCGCCGGGCCACTGCCGCTTCCCGAGCAACCGGAGCGGCGCCCGCCGGCTCGGCGACGACGCATCACCCCGGCTGCGTGCGCTGATCAGCCGGGCCCGCGCGCTGCTCGCGGACCCGGAGGACGCCGAACCGCACTTCCGGGAGGCGCTCGCCGACCCGGCGCTCGAACACTGGCCGTTCGAGCGCGCCCAGACACTCCTGGACTGCGCCGAATGGCTGCGCCGCCGCCGGCGCATCGCCGAGGCACGGTCGCTGCTCACCGCGGCCCTCGAGACCTTCCAGCGTCTTGGGGCCCGTCCGTGGGTGGAGCGCGCCCGGGCGGAATCGCGCGCCGCAGGCATCGATGTCGCACACCCCAGCTCCGATGCGCCGGCCGAACTCTCCCCGCAACAGCGGCAGATCATCAGGCTCGCCGCTCGTGGTCTGACCAACAGGGAGATCGGCGAGAAGCTCTTCCTCTCGCCGCGCACGGTCGGTTCGCACCTCTACCGCAGCTTTCCCAAACTGGGCATCACCGCCCGCTCGCAACTGCGCGACCTCATCGAGGGGACGCTCGTGACGACCTCGGGGCAGCCGGGGTGATCGGGCGCCGGGCGGCGGCAATCACCCGACGCATACCGCGCGAGGGGACGCCGGACCAGACTGGCCTCAAGGCGATCGATCGAGCGGCGGCCCTTCCAGTGGCCCCCTTCTCCATCACCGGTGCCTCGGCAAGGTGCTGGAACTCCTGCACCCAACTCTCCTCGGAACTGCCGGCACCGCGCATTCAGGAGACCGCCCTCGGGGTGGTGTGCAAAATCCTCGCCGCGGCGCTCGTCGTACCGTTGACTGTCCGGCGGATCGGCGACGACCGGCTGAGAGAGTTCCTCCTTGCCCTCAACCACGCGGTGCGGCGCACGGTGGACAGGTTGGACCAGGGCGCCGCCGACCCGCAGTCGGTGCAAGTGTCGGGCGTACAACCTGTGGACGGCGGCGATCGGCACCCAACTGCCAAGCCAACACACCGATCTCATCCTGAAACGATCGGTAAGGGGTTCGGGCCGCCCGCCGGACGGACAGCGCGAAATGTCCAAGCACGCCGGACTGTTTGTCCAGGTACGGGAGTTCGGCCGGGCGCAGACTGTGCGCAGACGCGGAGCGCCCCCACCCCCTACGCTCTGCGGACCGCACGGTGTTCGATGTCGACGAGGGATGGGGCCACCAGCGGCTACGAACCGGGTTCGGTGCCACCCCCTCCCGGCTGTGGCGCTTCCCGCTCTGCCTCACCCCCGCCGTCGCTCCCTCGCGTGGTCCGCCGGCCGGCTTCGGCGCCCTCGGCGAAGGCCCCGGCGTGGCGTCGATCCCGATTCGGATGCGGCAGCACTTCACTTTGACTGAAGCGACTTCGCCAGGGGCGACTGGGTGTCCATGGCGCCGGAATCGGCGTCGTCCACGCAGCCACCGTGCCGGCCGGGCGCAGCCGACCCGAGGCGGCTACTCCGAGCGCATCGAAATCGGCGCGGTCGCCGAGCCTGTCCCGAAACGGGGACGGGTCGGCTTCGGCGCCGGCGATCTCACATCGCCATGTGGAACAGCTCCAACTGGATCCCATCCGGGTCGCGCAGGCACAGCACCGCGCCGAAGTCCGTTTGTTCGATGGGTGAGTTTGTCACGCCGAGGGCGGTGAGTCGTTCCTGCCAGGCATCGAGTTCGGCGCGTTCGGCGACCGCGAAGGCGAGGTGGTCCAGGCCGGCGCGGCGCGGGTCGAAGTCGCCGCCCTCCCGGTCGTGGTGCTGCTGGAGGCCGAGCGAGAAGCCGCTCTCGTGGACGCAGATCCGTTCCACGAAGGCGGGATTCTCGATCGTGGTGATCTCCACGAAATCGAGCACCGAGGTGTACCACGCGACGCTCGCGGCACAGTCCGCGACGGACAACGAGATGTGCGAGAAGCCGGTATGCCGGGACATGAGGGTTCCTTGGGCAGAGCGGAAGATACTCTGGTTCGGAGTATCGAATCGGATTCGGAACGTACTCCGGACCGGAGTATGTTTCAAGGCATGCCGATACCCGACTCCCGCCCGCTGACCACGACTTCGTACGCGATCCTCACCCTCCTCGCCGTACAACCCTGGACCCCGTACGAACTGGCCCGCCAGCTCGACCGCAGCATGCAGTGGCTGTCGTCGCGATCCGCGAGCGTCGTGTACGAGGAGCCCAAACGCCTGGTCCAAGCCGGTTTCGCGACCGCCGAGCAGTCTTGGACCGGCCGCCGCGCCCGCACGCACTACGCCATCACCCCGGCCGGCCGCGACCGGCTCGCCGAATGGCTGGCCCGCCGCAACCCGGAACCCGACACCCGGGAGAGCGACCTGCTCCGCGTTGCCTGCGCCGATCAGGGCGAACTCGCGGATCTGCGTGGGACGTTGGCCGCGTTGCGCGCCGACGCCGAGGACCGCCGGGCCAAGGTCCTGGCCCGAGTGGACGAGTACCGCGAGGACGGCGGCCCCTTCCCCGACCGCCTCCCGGTGATCTCGCTGATCACCCGCCTCTTCCTCGAACAGGCGGAGGCGGCGGCCCGCTGGGCGGCCTGGGCCGAAACCGAGGTCGAGACTTGGCAGGGCGTCACCCCGACCACCGGCGCCCGTCTCCCCGACCTCGCATTCGACCCGGATCGGCCGCTGCCGTAGATCTCCTGACGCTATGTCAGGAATTGCGGCCGGGGCGCGGCGCAGCGGATGGCGTGGCGCCGCGAAGCCCGGTGCCGAGGGCCGGCCACCTCTTTTACGTGTCTCCGTAGACGAGCTGATAGCTCCGAATGGCCTGGCATCCTCGCCACGACGCCGACGGAGCCCACCCACTGGCTCCGCAACGTCGTCCGCCGCACCCTGAGTGCACCCGACGGGACGGGCACCTGACAGGTCTGCCGCCGGGTGGCCCCGCCGCGCGCGAAACCGCGCGGACGAGGTGCCGATCGTGGAAGGAACGCTCGTGCCGATCCGCGATCGGCAGTTCGCACGGCGCTCGCGTGTCCGGCCATGGCAGGCGGAGCCGCTGTCCGGGTCGCCGACCGGCCGACCGTTGCGGGCTCGTGCCGGGCGTCAATACCGGCGCGCGGTGATCAGCCAGGCGCGGGAGTCGAACCAGACGCCGTCGCCGGTGTCGTGCGCATCGAGGGTCGCGCGCAATTGATCGAGTGCGCGCTCGGCGGACGCGGCGCCCAGGCCGGTGAGCAGGTTCCGAGCCATCCGCAACCGAAGTACGGCCGCACGCGCGCGGTCGGCGTCCGGGCCGTAGTAGACGCCCTCGCGTACGTCGACGACATCCACCGCGGTGAAGCCGGCCGCGGTCAAGATGCCGACTGCGAGGTCCGGATCGGCCAGTGCGAAGGCGGCGTCGACTCCACCGGCCGGCGTCGACACCTTGCGCCCGGGCGCGAGCGCCGCCCCGATCGCGGCGTCCCAGTTGGAGCCCGCGGCTCGATTGCGAAACGCGATGATTTCTGATCGATTCATCGCCCATCGCAATGATCCCCGCCGGCAGATCCTCGCCGCTGGTGCCGGTGCCGGTGGTGTTGCGCTGTGAGCGGTGCGGATCGTGACGTAATCGATCGGCAATGTCCCACTGTGGCTGATCGCCGGCTTCGGAATCGAATCAGCAAGATTGCTATAGTCTCCGGCACTCGTCACCCATTCGGGTGGTCTCGGCCGGGTTTGGCACTCGGTGAAGTCCGACGTCCGACAGCGGAAGGGGCGCACCACAATGGCCCGGCACAGATGGCCCGAAGATAGCCAACCGCCTCGCGCCACCCGCCCGTGGCGGCAGCGTGGGCGGCATCGCCAACCATCGAGTGTGGCCGTTGCCCCGATCCTCGCGGCGGTCGCCGTCCTCGGCGTCGTCGCCGGCACCACCGCGCTTGGCCGAGCCGACGGGAGCGGTGACCAGCACGTGGCCGAGGCCAAGCGGGTGCCCTCGCCGCCGACCGTCGCTGATTCGCCCCCGTCCCCGCCGACCGCCGGCTCGGATGCACCCCCGTCCCCGCCGACCGCCGGCTCCGATGCACCCCCGTCCCCGCCGACCGCCGGCTCGGATGCACCCCCGTCCCCGCCGACGACCGACGCAGAGTCGACTTTCCCGTCGTCGCCGATCACCGAGGCGGGCGGTCGGCCCCCCGCGAGCGTGCAATCGCCCGCTGTTCCCACCACTGTCGACGACCGGTGGGGCGGGCAGTCTCCCTCGACCCTTGTCCGTGACAGGCCGTGGTCGCCACCCCCGACGCGTGCCATCGCCGGTGCGGGATCGACGCCGTCTGCGGCCCCTGCCACCAAGGCGATACCCACGCGGCCCACCGACTCGACGACGCCGCCACCTGCGCCGTCGACACGCCCGCCGCAGCCGCCCCCTTCCGTCTCCACATCCGCGCCCGCAACCGGTTCGAAGCCATCCACGAACGACGACTCCGCAGCGTTGGAGGAGCGCGTGCTGACCCTTGTCAACGTGGAACGGGGCAAAGCCGGCTGCGCCCCCGTGCGCAACGACGGCCCGCTTCGTAAACTCGCCGCAGCGCACAGCAAGGACATGGCGGAACGCGGCTACTTCGCGCATGACACCCCGGACGGCAAGAGTCCGTGGGACCGGGCGGCGGCGGCCGGGGTCACGAACCTCGCCGCGGAGAACATAGCCCGCGGGCAGGCGACCCCCGAGGCCGTGATGCAATCCTGGATGAACAGTTCGGGGCACCGTGCGAACATCGTCGACTGCGGTGCCACCTCGCTCGGCGTCGGCGTGTACATCGGTTCCGGTGGCCCATGGTGGACGCAGGACTTCGGACGGTGATCGGCAGGCACCGCGACCGCCGAGTCCGGTTGCGGTGCCGCGGGCGTTTCGGCTTCGCGGGGACTCCGTTCGGACAAACCGCGGCCGCTCCCGAGGCATGACGAAGGTGGCCCTGGCCCCCGCGAGGGGAGGCGGCGGGAGTCGTCGTGAGTACTTCGAACCACCCCGTAGGCCCGGCCTGACGGCCCCGTGCGGCCCGAACTCGGCTGTGTCGCCCGTTGTTTCGTGGGGCGTCGATCGCGGGCCCGCACCACGGTGCCCGCTCCGGAACCGACATCGGTTCCCGCGCCGGTCCCGCCGGCGAGGATCTGCCGGGGATGTACTGGCTCACGCACGGCGAACTCCACCAGGTCGCGGCCAGTTCCGCTCCGACCCTGGGCGAGCCCGGGCGGCGGGCGTTGGAGCCTTTCGACGCGGACCTGGCCCACGACGATCTCCACGACACGACCGGGGAGGCGCGCGGAGCCGTGCAGGGCCTGGTTGTCGTGGTGGAGCTCGCCGATGACGGTGGCGGCCGCGCCCACCTTGGCCGGCACATCCGTGCGCCGGCGGCGTTCGAGTACATGTACCCATCGCCGAGGCGCCGGTCGAGCAGGAGGTTCCTGTGACGTCCGCAACACGATCCCGGCAACCCTCCGACACCGACAGAACACCCCTGTCATGCCTGGATAAATGCTCGCGAATAGTCGCATTTCGGGCCGAGTAGCGGGCCCGTGCCGCGTGTGGCACGGGCCCTTTCGTGTGTTGCGGTACGGGTCAGTCGGGCAGGCGGTCGAGAAGCCAGGTGCACAGCTCTTGGGTGACCTGGGTGTGGCGTTCGTTGTGTGACGCGCAGACGAATTCGTCGACTTCGGCCTGTTCGGGGTCGAGTGCGTCGATGTTCGTGTACAGGTCGTCGTGGGTGTCGAGGCCGCGGGCGGCGATGGCGCTGACGGCGGGGACGAAGCAGTGCTCTGCGATGGGGTTGGCGACGCCGAGGCCGAGGACCTTGTTCAGCGCGTCGGCGAGGATTTCGAAGCTCTCCAGGGTGCCGCCGGGGGCGCCGTCGATGTCGGGGAGGCCTTCGACGCGGGCCTCGTTCTTCTGCGGGGTGACCACGCGCAGCGTGGCGGAGAGGGTGTCGGCGCCGGTGGGCGTGGTGCGCAGGTCGGTTCCGATGATGCCCAGACCCTTGCCCTTGACGGCGGTGGTGCCGGGCTTGATGCCGTTGCCGCTGCCGGTGGCCACACCGTTGGCCAGGGCCAGCTTCAGCGGGATCTGCGGCCAGGTGCCGACACGTTCGAGTTCGTCGAGGAATTGGGTGCGCAGGGGGCTGACGGAAGGCTTGTCCGACCAGTTCTCGATGTGGCGCCACAGGAGCTGACGCGCGGCGGGGCTGTTCATCTGGTCGGAGAAGCGGGGGTCGAGTTTGCGGATGTAGTGGGCGAACGCCTGGAGGGAGAGCGGGATGTGGGCGCCGTTGTGCGGGCTGTCGTAGGAGAAGTACACGGCGGTCCGGTGGTCCATGCGCTGGTACTCCATGCTGGCGAGCGCGTAGCGCGTGACCAGGCCGCCCATGCTGAAGCCGCCGACCGTCAGCCGGCTGTCGCCCATCTGCTCGGCGATGGTCCGCATGATCGCCGCGATGGCCGCTTCGGCGTTGTCGAGGATCGAGGCGCTGCGCTCCGCGAAACCGAGCAGGATCACGTCACGGCCCCGACGGCGCAGTTCGGTGATCAGCGGGTAGCCGCCGTTCTCCAATCCGGCCCAGAGGAATTCGAGCGTGCTGGGTCCGGTGTTGAAGCCGTCGGCCATGAGCACCGGCCGCACGATGCCCTGGTTGCCCTCGCCGTGATACACCCAGGCAATCCCGCCGGGCAGTTCCCACGTCTCGTCCGGCTGCGGAGGCGCCTGCGCGGGGAGTTCGCGCGGGCCTGCGGCGAGCACGATCGGCGGCGCCGCCTTCAGGGCATCGGAGGCGTCGCGTTCGGTGGGTTCGGACATGCGTGTTCCCCTGACTGGACGGGAATTCGGGACGGCCCGGCACCGAGGGCACGGGCCCGAACCCATTTGGCCAAACGACCGGTACGGTGTCGAGGTCCGACGACGAACGCCACTCGCACGGGTGACGGCCGAGTGGCCCTCGATCGACGTGCGCACCTCGGTCCGGGTTCCGGCCGACACTCCGGCTGACACCGTATGCCGCAGGGCCGGCGGTGGTACCGGCCGCCCGTGACGATCACGGTCCCGGCCGAGCCGATATCGGCCGCCCCGGTCGAATCCCTGCCGCGCGCCGGGGTGTTCGAGCCGGCTCCGTTCCTGGGGTGGCGCGCTCGGCCGCGGCCCGGCATGGGTCCTGTCCCGCCGGGGGACCGCCTTGTCGGACGCGTTCGCGGACATCGCCGAGGCCGCCGACCGGGACCTGCCGGACATGGACGGCTCCTGGACGGCGAGGGTCCCCGGCCGTGGGCAGCTCCGTTGGCTACCCCCGGGCGGACCGTTCACCTCGGCGCGGACCGGGGTTCGGGGCGCTCCACGCCGACGAGCTTCGATCGCGCCCGGGAACACCACCACGGAGGTGCCCGGCATGTTCGATCACGGAGCCGGATCCACGGCATGCAGGACCGCTCGGTCCCCGTCCCCGGTAAGCAGGATCGCGCGGCCGGCGCTGACGCCCCAGGGGATGGCGGCGTGGTCCGGCACCGCTACGACGCCGGACATCGTCAACGCGACGGGGTGGCCGTCGCGCGTGCCGTACGCTCGGCCGCCGGCGACGGAGCGGGCGACGAAGCCCGGGGTGACCGACGCGCGCCCCTCGGCGAGATCGACGACGACGGGTCCCAATGCCGCGAGGGGATTGCCGTCAGGGTGGATCCAGGCGCTCGACAGGGACCCGGTGGGAGCGTCGGCGCCGGCGAGCACCCGGCCGGAGGAGGAATCGTGCACGGCGAGTGTTTCGCTGCCGTCCCCGGGGCCGGACCACACGACGGCGACCGTCCCGTGCCCGCCGCCGGCCATGCGCAGTATGCGCGCGCCGGGGCGCGGCGGCAGCGGAGCCACCACGCGTGTCCTCCCGTCGAAGCCGAGCAGCTCCCAGGGGCCGACGGCGCGCCCCGCGAGGACGTGCGCCGCGTCGGCGGCCATCGCTACGGTTCCGGGAGAGAGCCGAACCGGAACGAGGGCATCGCCGCGCAGCACGGCGGCCGATCCGTCGGGCCCGGTCACCAGAGGGAGGGCGCCGGCGTAGCTGACGTGGGCGCCGGGCGCGAGCTCGACGGTGGTGGGCGGACGCGAGGGTTGGGGAGCGTGGTGTGGGGACCACACCACGAGCCGGCCCTCGGTCTCGGCGACGAGCACCGGCGCGGCCGGGTCGCCGGTCGCGTGCAGCGCGGCGTTGCCCGCCGGCAGCGGCTCGCCGACCCAATCGATGTGCCCATCGTGCGGATCGAGGATGGCGACACGACGGTCCGGCGTGAGTACGGCCAGGACACCCCCGAGGGCTGCCACGCTCGGCCGGCCGGCTCCGGGTGGCGCGATCGACCGCGACCAGGCGGACGTCTGCCGCCAGCCGGTCGGAGCGGTGATCGCGGCGGGCTCTGCACGCGAGGTCGCGCTCGGTCGGGACCCTGTGGATTCGTCGTCCGGCCATACGAGGACCGCGACGACCGTGACCGCCGTGGCGACCGCGAGGCCGATAGCGGCCGGCGCGACGCGGAGACCGGAGCGGGACGCGCGCCGCCGCGCGCGACCGGGTCGTGCGGGCGTGGTCGAAGACGGCTGTTCGGCCGGCGGGGCGGCTTCGGGCACGTTCGG
Source organism: Embleya sp. NPDC005575 (assembly GCF_040605455.1). Classification (NCBI taxonomy): domain Bacteria; kingdom Bacillati; phylum Actinomycetota; class Actinomycetes; order Kitasatosporales; family Streptomycetaceae; genus Embleya; species Embleya sp. NPDC005575. The sequence goes on from NZ_JBEXCV010000047.1 coordinate 15,591, forward strand.
CGGCTCGTGCGGGTCGTGCTCGGAGGCGGCCTGCCCGTGCGGGTCGTCCCCTTCGGTGTCGACCCACCACTCGCCGAAGTCGCCGTCGTGGTCGTCGGTCGGTGCCGCACCCCCTTCGCACGACGGGGCGTGTGTCTCGTCGCCGGGGATGTCCACGTCGGGATCCGGATGGGGCTCGGCCAGGAACGTGAGCGTCCCGTCCGGGTCGACGAGCAGGGGATAGCGCGTGCCGTCCGGGTCGACGTCGATCGCACGCACGGGCCGGTCAAGGAGGGACGCCGTGAAGCGGACCTCGTCGATGGCGGCATGCCGGGCTTCCGCTCCCTCGGGAACGTAGACGGGCGTGCCGTCCACGGTCGCAGTCCCGTCTTCGGGGTACTCGATGACGAACAGGGGCGTGGCCGGGACGGCGGAGGCGTGGTTGGTCAACGGTTCTCCCGGGCTCTCGGACGGTTCGGGTGGGCGCGGACGTCGTCAGCGAGAGGTCGCCGGCGCGCAGGTGGCCGGACCGGTGTGTGGCCCCGGGCGAAGCCCGGCGCTCGTTGCCCTGCCAAGGGACCGCGCGGCCCCCGTGGCCGCAGTATGCGGGCGGGGCCGTCGGGCGGGGCGTCGACTGCGGCCCGGTGACGGGTATTCCGGTCGAACGCGTCCGAGACCGTCCCACACGTCGACGTCCCCCGCCCGACGGCTCGGGGCAAGACGAAGCCCGACCCGGCGACAAGATGACCCCTCGGCCATGGTCGGCTCCTCGTTGTCGTCGATCGGGTGATTCCGGCACCCGGCTTCCGTACCGTCACGTGGGCGCGCCCCGGTCGCGGTATCGGTTCAACGAGCGACCCACGCCCCGGCAACGGATCAGTCGCCGGATTGCGGCGGTGGCGACCCCGGAAGACCTGCCCGGTCGGGTCGAGGAAGCCGACGTGACCTGTGCCGAAAGACGTCCGAACCCGTGGGCCGAATCCGTGAACCACCCACCGTGATTCGTGACTCGCGCCGCGAGGCCACCACAGCACCGGAGTAACTCCCCGAGCATGCACGCGTTACCCCCTACGGGACAGACCTCGTGCCTACGGAGGAACGCGTGCATATCACTCGACCGGCCGCCGCAGCGGCTCTCCTGCTCCTACTCGTGGCCGCCTGCGACACCGCGCCGTCCACCACCCCTACCCGAGCCCTCGATCCCGCCCTGGCCGCGAACAGCGTGCCTCTTCCCGACGCCGGCACGCCCGGGATCTCGCCGTCCACGACGAATCCCCTCGGCTCCACCGGCGCCGCGACACCCGCGACCTCGGCGGAGATGGCACCTCCCGACCAGCGAGAGGGCTCGCGCGCCGACACCCGATCGACCGGATCCTCCCCGTCGTCCCGTGGATCCGGCGCGTCGGACCGCGCCGACCATTCCTCCGGGTCCGAGACATCACCCCGACGCGGTCAACCCGACCGCACCACGTCCAGGGCGGGCGCCGTCGACCCCTGGGCCGCCTGTGGCTTCGGCGTTCGGTTCAGCGGCCGGACAGACGATGCCCCCGAAGCCCGCATCTGCCGTTCCGCCCACGGCTGACACGCACCGGACGGTGTCCGGTCGCTCATACGGGCGTTCGGTTCGAAGACGACTCTTCGAAGCCGTGATTCCGTGCGTCCGGCCAACTGTGATGCCCTGTCGGCTCGTGTGACCTGGCGTTGGTTCGTGGGGGGTGGGGTGTGTGGGTTGGGGCGCCGCAGGTGTGGTGCGTTCAACGCCAGTTCGAGCCCGACGCCCTCCAAGAGCGGTATCGGGCCGAACAGATGGCAACCACCCACCGAGATCGCCGACTTGTCCGAGGGACTCCGACAGGCACACCGCGCCCGCGAGGAAGCCGAACCACACCTGGCACGAGACGGCGCCAAAGTTGTGGCCGATCCACAACGCCCATGTCGCGGTCGGTCGTGACGACTTCGGAGGCAGCATCACGCCGCTGACGGCGTACACGACCGTCGAGGCCCGGTCGAACCAGGCCTACCCCGAGCGGTTCGCGGACCCACGCGCCCGACCGACGCGGAGTTCGCCTCGATGTACGTCGTCGCCCCGCTGACGGCCGTGCCGCCGGTTCCGTCGAAGGCCGGTGCGAATCACCGTGTGGCGTTCGCACCGGCCCTCGGAGACCGGTCAGTTCGGGTGCTTCACCCACGGGGATTTCGCATACCCGCTGTCGACGTGGAACACCTGGGGTTTCCCGTACAGGTTGCGGATGCGGATGGTCCAGACGGCCACCCCCTGCTCCGGCTGCACCACCACCTTGAAGTCCGCCGGGCGCCCCGCGTGGCGCCACTGCGCGCAGGCCTCGACGCAGACGGCCACCAGTTCGGCGAAGTACCTTGTGAGCTTGACGCCCGAGGGCGTCTTCCCAGTCTCCTCTTTCATGTGCTTCAGGCAGGCCAGGTCGGTCTCCATGCTCGCCGTGCAGAAGGCCCGCGGAACCCACGACTCGTGAATGGGGATCCAGGTCAGCGCGGTGACCCCGCCGGGACACTGGATCTCCGCGTAGCCGAGCTTGTGGATCGTGGCGCACACGAAATCCCACTCGACGCCGCGCCACGCGAGCACGTTGACCGCCTTGGACAGTTCGAGCGTGGTCGACTTCGCCGGCATTCGCTTCTTGAGCGCGGCGAGGATCGTCTCGTTCCGACAGTGCGCGAGGACCTGCGCGATCTCCTCCGGCTCCAGGCCTGCGATGCACACCAGCCACGGCTTGCCGTAGAACGCGACCATCGACGTGCACGCCTTCAGCGCTGGTGCCTCCATCCCGGAAAGGCACGTGAACCGGTCGACGACCTCGGGGCGGACCAGGCTCACGCTGCCGCACAGGTTCAGGTTCGCTGTGACGACCGCGCCGATCGGCGCCGCGCACAGGTTGGTGATCTGCTGCTTCTGCTGGTCCTCGGAGAGCGTGTAGGACGTGCCGAGTCGGACGTCGATCTGCTGTCCGAGTGTGACCGTGGTGACGTGGAGCAGGGGCACGGCGATGTTGCGGTGCTTGGCCAGCGGAGCGGTGAGCGGTTCGAGGATCACGGTGAGCTGGAACGAGCCGATATTGAGCACAGCGGCGTCCGCATCGGCAACGGTCGCGGTGAGTTCGTCGAACGCCGCGGTGTACGAGGCCAGTGCGGTCGTACGGTGCAGTTCGACGGTGGTCGAGCGTTGGGCGAACGCCGCCAGCTCGCCGTTCGCGCCGGGCAGTGCGGCCAGGAGGTCGTTCATCAGCTTGGTGGGCGAGGTGAACGCCCCGAGCCGGTCCTTGGTGGCGGTCGTGAGCCGTGCGCCGGTCACGTCGGCGCTCATGATGTCGTCGTGCCGGACCGACAGCAGCTCCGCGAGGGCGGACGCGACGGAATCGTCGAAGTGGGCCTTCAGGTCCTCGAACATCCCCAGCGCCAAGTGGTCGATGAGCGCGGCCATCTGGGCCTTCCACAGCGCCCGTCGCACCGGGTCGGCGATGTGCGCGAGCTGCGCGTCGATCTGCTGGTTGGCGTTGTCCTTCCACTTCTGCATCGCGCTGTTCGCCTGGCCCCGCAGCACCAAGTGCAGTGCGGGCTTCAGTTCGGCCTCGTTCGCGGGCCGCTCGGGCGGAGTATTGCCTGCCCCACCGATCGTGTGCTCGGTCATTGCCGCACCCCCAATCCCCCGCCGCGCTCGACGCCACGAGCGGGACAAGGTCGCGGCGGGCGACGGCACCCGACAATTCTGACAGCGAATCAACTCCCCGTGGGACAAAACGCGTTGATTCGACAGGACGGCGAACCGGCGCAACGCGCACGTGCGGCGGGCGGTGCACGGAATCGGGGAGCCGCCGACGTGCCGGGCCAACGTTTCGCGGGTGCGGTCGTCGTTGACGCGGGCGCCGGGTCCGCCGCTGACAGCAGACCCCGGATGGCGGCAGTACCCGATGCGAGTCCCGCTCGACCCGCAGGTGACCGTCGACCGCCACGTCGTCACACCACTCGCCATGCCGGAGTCGTGCGCGGCGTCCTATGTGGCCGCCCTCGCCGATTGACCTGCCTGGCTGAAGGGGCACCCGTCCCGCCATGCCCGACCGCCCAAAGGGGACGGGCATGGCGGGACGGGCGGTGCACACCGAGCACCGTAGGGCGCCGTGGCCGCGCACGAGATGGTCGCGTGAGGCGATGGCGTGGCCGCGCACGTTGCGTGGCGGATCCATTGGCTGCGGAGCCGGTCGGGATACGACACGGCGGTCGCCCGTAACCCGCATGCAACCCGAAGCGTGGTTGCGGCGTGACGTTTGTGGATGCTCGCGTCGAGAACCCGGCGTCGGCAGCCGACACACCAACTGCCCACGGCCTTGTGACGATCGCGGGGTCGCCCCCCGGTCGGCTCACCGAGCGAGCGTTCTCGCCGGAACCTGCGGCAGCCGATCCGGCGCGCACCCGCCCGCCGACGCCGACGCCGACGCGGATGTCGGCGATCGGTAGTCGTGCGCTTCGGGACACCTATATGAAGGAGTAGCTTCTTGACCACTCACCTACGGCGTGTCACCCGCCCACGGATGTTACTGGCGCTGCTGGCGGCCCTGTGCGGGCTCGTCGCCACCACCCTGCTCGGTACGACTCCGGCGGCGGCGGCCGATCAGCGTCAGGCGATCTATGCCATCGCGCACCGGGTCGACACCCTGGACGGCGTGGACGCCGCGATCAACCACGGTGCCAACGCCATCGAGATCGACGTCTGTGCCTGGTGGAATCCGAACGAGTGGCGTGCCTGGCACGACTGTTCCTCGGCCGGTGAGAACCGGCTGGGCCCCAGCTTCGACGCCATGCTCGACCGCATCGTCTCCAACGCCAAGGCGGGGCGCCGGTTGGCGCTGGTCTGGCTGGACATCAAGGACCCGAACTACTGCGGGGAAGCGCCGAACCGCACGTGCAGCGTCGCCGGACTGCGGGACAAGGCACAGCGCCTGACGGCGGCCGGGATCCAGGTTCTCTACGGCTTCTACGAGTACCACGGCGGCGGCACCCCGGACGTCGGCGGCAGGGGCTGGAAGAGCCTGGAGGGCAGGCTCGGCCCGCTGGAGGGCATCACCACGACCGGGACCCGCGACCAGGTCGTGAACGCGTTCGACCGATCCGGCTCCGGATTCCCGGCCGGCCGGCGGGCGATGGACTACGGCGACAGCGACATCACCAAGGGGTTCGGCAACTGCACCGAGGCCACCCGGAACACGTGCGCCGAATTGAAGAAGGGCGCCCGGGACCGCGCCGCCGGACGACTCGCGGCCACACTGTCCTGGACAACCACCTACAACGATCCTTGGTACGTCGACAAACTCCTGGGCGACGCACGCGTGGACGGCATCATCGCGGGCTACGGGGCCTACACGGGGGTGCGCGACTACGACAACAACTGGCAATGCGGCAACGCCGTCAAGATGGTCCGTGACTGGGTGAACGCACACAGCGGCACCCACCGCATGGCCAACAGCAGCGACCGCCTGTTCAGGTAGCACCACGCGGCTCCGGGGCCGGATGAATACCGTTCCGCGTCCCCGTGGGTTGCCTCGGGCCGTCGGCCGCCGTTCCCGGCCGACGGCCCCCTCTCGACAGGAAGGGGGCCGGTGCCGGTCGTCGTCGCGGTCGCGTACACCGCGCAGATTGCCATGGTGGTCGTGCAGGTCGAGGGGGCGCGTGGAGACCCGATACCCGGCCGACGCGGTGGAGACGGCCGCCTCGTGAGCGACGTCCACAACGTGACATCATCCGGGTACTGGGCCACATCGCCGGACCGGAACGAGGCTGAGATCGTCGGGCCGATCGATTCACCGGAGGAAGCCGGTGTCGGCCAGTGTGTGGCACCCACGCAACCGTGTGTGAGCACGAGGAGGTGCCGGAGAGCGGTGGATCCTGCGCTCCCCATCGTTCAGGCGTGGTTGCGGCGGTAGACCCGAGTGGCCTTGACCATGGCGACGGCGGCCGCGGTGGAGAGTACGGCGCGGATGCCGTTCCAAATATTCCAGGTGGTCTCGAAGTCGGCGCGGGTCTTGCCAGGGTCGACGCTGCCGGCGCCGGCGAGCATCTCGTTGAGCGGGACGTTGATGCCCGAGGTGGTCAGGACCGTCGTCGTGTAAAGCGCGAGGGCGGCGACCGCCCACCGCAGCGTTGTGCCGCCGCCACGCTTGCGGAGCCTCCACGCGGCGACGGCGGGTGCGACGAGCGCGGCGGTGAAAACGGCGAAGAACAGCGGGTTCTCGATGTTGGTGTTGATCTGCTGCATCGAGTGGACGAAGTCCGCGTCGCCCTTGGTGCCGAGTAGCGGCATGACGACGGTGGAGAACGCGACGTACGTGCCGGCCATGAGCGTGTTGGCGACGGTTCCGGCGGTGAGCCAGCGGCCGACGGTGTCGCGGGTGGTGGCGATCGACTGGGGGGCGGGGGCGATGAGGGTGTGGTCGAAGGCGGCCATGGCGAACTCCAAGCGAAACGAAAGAGGATGGGGGAGAGGCGGTGCGCGGTTTCCGCGACCGGCCGCTCCGTTCTGCGACACCTCAAGAATCGCGTGCATGCTCCGGTCGAACAACGGCCGTTCCCGGAAGCACTGTTAACCCCCGGGTTACCGATCTTCGGTTCCGGTCCGGAGCGCTCCGCGCCCGACCCGGGCGGATTACGGAAAGAGTGTTGCGTCCGGCAGGTTTCAGGCGAGGGCGGCTGCGTACTCTTCGTCGGTGACTGGCTCCAGCCAGGTGGTGCCGTCGCCGGTGTCGTCGCCGACGGTGAGGGCGAGGTGTGCCATGAGGGTGGTGTCGGTGGCGCCGTGCCAGTGCTCTTCGCCGGCCGGGCAGGTGACGGTGTTGCCGGCGGTGACGCGGACGACGTGGCCGTCGCGGGTGCCGACCAGGCCAACGCCGTCGGTGATGTGCAGGACCTGACCGAGGGCGTGGGAGTGCCAGTTCGTTCGGGCGCCGGGGGTGAACCGCACCAACGCCGCGACCAGGTAGGCCGGTTCGGCGGGCGCGGCGATCATGTTCAGGTAGACGTCGCCGGTGGACCGGTCGGCCGGCCCCGTGGCGGTGGGGGCGCTGGGCGTGAGACGCATCGGAAAACTCCGTTGGGTCGAGCGGGCGGGTCGGGCAGGCGCGCGTCAGACGGTGAGCAGGGCCTTGATGGCGCGGCGTTCGTCCATCGCCCGGTAGGCCTCGGCGGCCTGGTCGAGCGGGAGGGTGAGGTCGAAGACCTTGCCGGGGTCGATCTCCCGGCGCCAGATCAGGTCGATCAGCTCCGGCAGGTACTGCCGCACCGGCGCGGGCCCGCCGTGCAGATGGACATGGGAGAAGAAGAGTTCCTCGCCCGGCAGCGCGACGTCGTGGGAGACGCCGACGTAGCCGACGTGCCCGCCGGGGCGCGTGGAGCGGATGGCCTGCATCATCGACTCCTGCGTGCCGACCGCCTCGATTACCGAATGCGCGCCCAGCCCGCCGGTCATCTCCTTGATCCGTGCCACGCCCGCGTCGCCGCGCTCTTCGACGATGTCGGTCGCCCCGTACTCGACGGCGAGCTTCTGCCGGGGTTCGTGGCGGCTCATCGCGATGACCCGCTCTGCGCCGAGCCGCTTGGCGGCGAGCACCGCGAGCAGGCCGACCGCGCCATCCCCGACGACCGCGACGGTCTTGCCGGGCCCGGCCTGGGCCGCGACGGCGCCGAACCAGCCGGTGCCGAGCACGTCGGACGCGGCGAGCAGGCTGGGGACCAGGTCGTCGTCGGGCATGCCGGGGGTGGCGACCAGGGTGCCGTCCGCGAGCGGCACGCGCAGCCGCTCGGCCTGCGACCCGAGCGCGCCGACCGGTTCGCGGTGCACGCACGAGGACTGGTAGCCGGCGCGGCAGATCTCGCAGGTGTTGTCCGAGGCGAAGAACGACCCGACCACGAACTGCCCGGGGCGGATCGCGGTGACCGCGCTGCCGACCTCCTCGACGACGCCGACGTACTCGTGCCCCATCGGGGCCGGGGCGGCGAGCCGCTCGATCCCGCGGTACGGCCACAGGTCCGAACCGCACACGCACGTGGCCGCCAGGCGGATCACCGCATCGGTCGGGGCGAGGACCGCCGGGTCCTCGCGCTCCTCGACCCGGACGTCGCCGGGGGCGTGCATCACGACACCGCGCATGGTTGTGCTCCCATTTCTTCCGGAGGGCGGCCGCCGCGCGGCCGCCGGGCACTCGGGCCATTCAAGGACGGGCCCCGGAACCGGGCGGGTCAGGCGCGCGCGCAGGCAAGCCACGCTCACCCGTATGCCCGGCCGACCCGCGCCCCCGGGCCAGGGCGCTCAGCGCCGCGTACACGCGACAGAAGCCGGAGCCCTGCACGGGAGCCTGCAAGGGACTCTGGACGCGGTCACCGCCGGGCCCGCGTTCGTCCGCAACGGCCGCATGGACCTGCCGGCCGCCAACGCGCTCGCCCGCGCCTTCTACGCCGACGCGTACGCCTTCGCATCCGAAAGCCCCGGCGGGCGTCCCGCGAACCTGGCCCGCTTCCAGTTCCTCGCCCCGGCCGCGCGCCGCTTCTACCCCGACTGGGATCTCGCCGCCGACATCTGCGTCGCCATCCTGCGCACCGAAGCCGGCCGCAACCCGCGCGACAAGGACCTCCACGACCTCGTCGGCGAACTGTCCACCCGCAGCGACGCGTTCCGCACCCGCTGGGGCGCCCACAACGTCCGCCACCACGGCACCGGCACCAAACGCTTCCACCACGCCGTCGTCGGCGAACTCACCCTCGCCTACGAAGGGCTCGACATGGCCGCCGAACCCGGCCTCACCCTCACCGTCTACACCTGGCACGGCCGTACGTTCTCGCCCGCCTGGGGCTCCCGCGACAAGCGCTCCATGCTCCCGGTCGCTCCCGAACTCGTCGCGGAGATCGCGGTGGACTCCGCGTTCGCGACGGGCCTGCCGCGCCTGCTCGGGGAGATCGCCTACGCCACGCGCACCCGCGCCGGCCTGCTGCGCCATCCCGCGTGGCATCGACTGAGGCCGGATCCGGCCCCGGAGGATGCGACGTCGGAATGGGTCCGGCGGGCCGGGGCCGCCAATCAGAAGGGTGCGATGCCGGTGCCGGTGATGTGGGCGTGCCGGTCCAGGACGCGGTCGACGGTGAAGGAGGCGGCGCGTTGGTCGACGCGCAGGAGGCGGGTGGTGGCGGAGGCGATGCGGTTCATGTCGACGGTGGGGTCGTCGGTCCACACGCGTCCGCCCCAGGTGCCTCCGGTTTCCAGGCGCAGGTGGGCCTCGACCGGGATGCTCGCGCCGTCGGCGGCGACGATCGCGGGCCCGTCGTATCGGTCCTGTGTGTGGAAGGCGCCACTCATGTCTCGCGTCCGCTGATCCGGGCGACGTGGTCCGCGCTCGCGACGACGACGAACCGGTGCCCGAGCGCGGTGGGCTCGGTGTCGAGATGCAGGACACCTTCGGCGCCGGTCTCCAGGACGGGCCCGCCGTCGATGATCCCGCTCCAGGTGTGGGGGAGGGTGTCGCCGTCGACCGGCCAGTCGAACAGATCGGCCGTGACCTCGACGTCCCCGTGACCGGGAACCGTGACGTAGCCGTGCGCCGCGTGGATCTCCATGATCCGAGTGTGCGTCGACCCGTCTCGACCCGCCGGCGCCGGAACGCGCGGCTACGCGGACGGCCCGCCCGCGCGCCGGCGTCCTCGCGGGCGGTGATCAGGGTTCGTATGGCGCGCATCCGCGCGGCCCGCGGCCCGCGGCCCGCGGCCAGGGGCCCGGTTCAGCGCCTCGGCGTCCTCGGTCCCCGCCACGCGCCGGCACTTTAGGTGCGTGCATTCGAATGCGAGCTGGTGATCCAGCAGCGGGCGAGACGCTCGGGCAGTGAATCGGATATGTGTTCGATGTAACGGACGGCGTCCCGCGCGTCGACGCGACGCCCCGCCGGCCCGCCCGGATTCGCTCGGACGTTCGCGAAGAGCAACAGGTGCCGGGAAAGTCGGGCAGCATGTTCAGTGTCACCACCTGTCGCCGAGGGCGATGCCGGGAGCGGCAATGACACCGGCCCATTCGTTGTCGGTGGCTGCCGGCCGGTCGGCATCAGGTGGGGGTCAGCGGTGTGGCCTGGGCGATGAGGAGAGCGATGTCGTCGTGATCGTCGGGGTGCCGTAGCGCCTGCACGAGCCATTGACACATCTCCCCAAGGGGTCGACGTGGCTGTGCGAGGGTGTGGACCAGGAGATCCAGGCGCTCGTCTATGGGGTGGTGGCGGGTTTCGACGAGGCCATCGGTGTAGAGGAGGAGACGGTCGCCCGGGTTCAGCTCGAAGGTTGTGGTCAGGAACGGGATGCCGCCGACGCCCAGGGGCGCCCCGGTGGGCAGGTCGAGGAGTTCCGGTGGAGCGTCGTCGTGGGCGAGGACGGGCGGCAGGTGCCCGGCGTTGGCGATGTGGCACTGCCGGCGGTGGGGGTCGTAGACGGTGTAGAGGCAGGTTGCGATGTAGTGCTCGAGCCCGCGGGTGATCTTGTCGAGGTGTTGCAGGACCGCGTCGGGAGCGAGGGCGAGGTCGGCGAACGCGCAGGTGGCGGTGCGCAGGCGCCCCATGGTTGCGGCGGCGTCGATGCCGTTGCCCATGACGTCCCCGATGACCAGGGCGGTCTTTTCGTCGGCGAGGGGGATGACGTCGTACCAGTCGCCTCCGATCTCGCTGGAGGCTTCGGCGGGCTGGTAGTAGGACGCGAAGTCCAGTCCGGTCAGCGGGGGCGGTTCGCCGGGCAGGAGGCTGCGCTGGAGGGTCTCGGCGGCATTGCGGACGCTTTGGTGCCAGCGGGCGTTGTCGATGGCCACGGCGGCGCGGGCGGCGAGCTCGACGGCGAGGATCACGTCGTCCTCGTCGAACGGGAGCGGGTTGCCGGCGCGCATCAGGTCGAAGGCGCCGAGAACTTCGTTGCGCGCGATCAGCGGCACGGCGAGGTAGGAGTGCACACCGGCCCGGGCGAAGGCGCTCGCGGCGTCGGAGTTGCGGGCGATCCGCAGGAGGTCGTCTCGGTCGGTGTGGGCGACGACGACGGGCCGGCCGGTGTGGACGCACTGGGTGATCAGTCGGTCGGCGCCGTAGGCGGCCAGGTCGCCGGCCTTGTAGGCGGCGGCGGCCTCGGTGGGGTGGTCGGCGGCGACGGCGAGCGCACGGAACAGCTCCGGACCGTCGGACGGGGCGGTGGTGCGGCGGAAGGCCAGGACGGCGTCGAGGACGTCCACCGCAGCGAGGTCGGCCAGTTCGGGAACGGCGACGTCCGCCAGCTCGTGCGCGGTCGTCTCGACCTCCAGGGTGGTACCGACCCGAGCGGACGCGTCGGCGATCACGGCCAAACGGCGCCGAGCCCGGTCCGCCTCGGTCGTCGCCCGGTGCCGTTCGGTGACGTCGACGACCGAGGTCGCCACGCCGATCACCCTCCCGTTCGATCCTTCGAGCCGGTAGTACGACACGGACCAGGCGTGTTCGTGGTCCGGGTCCGAGGGGGTGCGGCCGACGGTGTACTGGTCGATGAGCGGTGTGCCGGTCAGGAGCACGTGCCGCAGCGCGGACTCGATGGTGTCGACATCGAGGAACGGCACGATGTCGTGCGGGCGGGCGCCGATGTGGTCGGCGGCGCGGATGCCGTTGATGCGTTCCAGGGCCGGGTTGACCAGGAGGTAGCGAAGATCGGTATCCATCAGCGCGATGCCGATGGGCGCTTGCGAGACAAGGCGCTCGGACAGGGCCACGTCGGTCTCGACCCGCCGCAGGGTGGTCTGGTCGGCGACGATGCCCAGGGCGTAGACGTCGCCGAGGTCGTCCAGCAGCCGCATGTTGCGGAACTCCGCCAGGCGGGTGCCGCCATCCTTGTGCCGGATCGGAAAGGCGCCCGCCCAGCTGGCCCCGGTGCCCATCACCTCGGCGAACAGCTTGTGCACCAAATCCCGGTTCTCCGCGTGGACCAAAAGCTCTTCCGCATGCCGGCCCAGGGCCTCCTCGGCGGAGTAACCGAACACGTCGTCCGCCTGCGGGCTCCAGAACACGATCCGCCCGCTCGTGTCCAGGACGATCGCAGCGACACCGAGCAAGTCCAGTAGGCCACCCGGCGGCGACGGGCCGGCCTCGTTCTCGGATCGTTCGCCTTCGGGAGGCATCGGCACATCCGCCATCCTGGAACGCTCCCTCCAAGGGCAGCCCTCGCAGCCGCGCGCGCGACCCTTCTTCCATGCTGAGCCCCCGAGCCGGGCGGAGCAAACAGCAGAACATGGCCCCCGTGGACGACGACGCCTTTGATCGACACGGGCCACAGCCGGGCGGTGGGCGCGTTCACGAATCCTCCACCGGCGTTCGTCGGGCGGCGCGGAGCGGCCCGACGAACGGGTGGGTGTGCCGCGTGGGTCACGGTGTCGGCGACGCGGCCCGACGAGTCAATCCTTGCGGCCGACAGCGCCGTACAGCCACACCAGGCTCTCGTCGAACGTCCCGTACGAACCGTCGTCGGGATCGTCGTCTGGGTCCCACCGGGGAAGCGGTACCAACCCGGGCGGCAACAGACGGAATCCGTCGAACAACGACAGGATTTCCTGCCGTGTGCGCAGCACCGCCGGCGCCGTCGCACGGTTGTAGACCCGCGCTCCGTTGTGGGCCCGCTCCGCGTCGAAGTCGGCGCTGGTGTGCGAAAGGACCAAATAGCTGCCGGGGGCCAAGGCGTCACGCAATTCGGCCACGAGCGCGCGCGGATCCTCCTCGTCGCGCACGAAGTGCAGCAACGCGACCAGCAATACGGCGGTCGGCCGATCGAAGTCGATGACCTCGCGCACCTGGGGATCGGCCAGGACCGACTGCGGCCGGCGCACGTCCGCCTGGACGTACGCGGTACGGCCCTGCGGTGAACTGCGCATCAGCGCCCGCGCGTGGGTGAGCACGATCGGATCGTTGTCCACGTACGCCACCCGTGCGTCGGGCGCCACGTCCTGTGCGACTTCGTGGGTGTTGCCCGCGGTGGGGATACCGGTGCCGATGTCGAGGAACTGGCGTATGCCGTGCCGCGCGAGATGTCGTACCGCGCGCCGGAGGAAGACCCGGTTTCCACGAGCCGACGGCCGCGCACTGGGGGCCGCGGCGATGACCTGCTCGGCCGCGTCACGGTCGGCGGCGAAATTGTCCTTGCCGTCGAGGTAGTAGTTGTACATGCGCGCCGGATGGGGGCGGGTCACGTCGATGCCCGGCGGCACATGGTTCCCGACCGATTCCTCCCGAGGTAACTGCCACGTACTGCTCGATTCCACCATCGACGTACCCACCTTCTCCGCGGTTCTCTGCCTGCCCCCGCACGCTAGCGCGTGTCTTCGATCCTGCGCAGGTCCGCGACGCCCCGCACCGCGTCTCGCCGCACTGGCGAAATAGCCGTGCGGAACCCCATATGTCAGCTCATCGGTGCGGTGCGCGACGGACGCGGAACGCGGTGGTTCTTGGACTGCTCGGCGACGGAATGGTCGCGGGTGGGCACCAGAGCGCCGTCCACGATCGGCACGGTGTCCTGGCGGAACCGCCGGCGGGAGCGGAGCGCGAGCACTGTGCCGGGTGCCGCCGGACCGTCGCCAACGGCGCGCTCAGACCGTGGAGTCCCGGTGCGAGCCCGTCGTGAAGGCGAGGATGTCGGGCACTGCCTCGTACAGGCTCGCGAAGTGGCGGTGCACGCCGTCCACCGGGACCGAGGCGTTGACTCCCCACACCGTCATGCCGGCCCGCAGCCCGGACTCGACTCCGGAGCGGGCGTCCTCAATGACCAGGCAGTCCTCCGGCCTGGCGCCAAGTCGTTCGGCGGCAAGCAGGTAGGGAACCGGTGACGGCTTGCCTTCCGCGACTGCGGCGGCATCCACGAGCACACCCGGAATCGGTAGCCCGGTCCGGGCAAACCGCCCACGCACCCGGTGCTCGTAGTTCGAAGTCACCAGCGCCCAGCAACCCGAGGGCAGGCCGGGCAGCAACTCGGATGCACCGTCGAAAGCGGCATAGACACCGGACCGGACGTCCTCATCCTCAAGCTCGTGCAGCACGGCCAGGCACTCCCGCGGGTCCTGCTCCGGGGCCACCCAGTACAGGACACAACCTGTCCGCTACCCCTGCAATGGTGGTCCACGAGCCGCCTAGGGGACACAGCCCCAGGTCACGGTGGCCGCGCCGTGCCACTTCCGTCGCAGCGGCGCACATCCGAGGAACCCAAGGCAAGGAGCGGGCCATGTCCGTTACGACCACCACCCACCTGAACTTCCGGGGGGCCGCGCGCGAGGCGCTGGACTTCTACCAGTCCGTCTTCGGCGGGCGGGTCGTCGCCGTCACCTACAAGGACGCCGGCAACGTGCAGAACGAGGACGAGGCGGACTGGGTGATGTGGGGCGAGGTGGCCGGGGACGACGGCTTCCATGTCATGGCCTACGACGTGCCCTCTCAACTGCCCTGGAACCAGGGCGAGAACCCCTTCTTCGTCTCCGTGCGCGGCGACGACGCCGACGAGATCAGCGCCCTGTGGCAGAAACTGTCGGACGGCTCGACGGTGATTCGGCCCTTGGCGGCCGCGCAGTGGGCGCCGCTGTACGGCATGCTCAGCGACCGCTTCGGCGTGACCTGGGTCCTGGACGTCACCGCCCCCTACAACGGCTGACCCGTCCGGGCCGGTGCGACGGACAGCGCCTTCGCACCGGCCCCGCGGGCTTGGCACGAGAACGACAGGGGGCCGCCGGGACGCGGCGGTCCGGTGGAGAGAAGCGAAAGAAGCGGGTCACCGTGCGAATGCAACAGCTGGGACGGACCGGTATCGAGGTCAGCGCCTACTGCCTGGGCACCATGGTGTTCGGCAGGATGGGCAATCCCGACCACGACGACTGTGTGGGCATGATCCACCGCGCGCTGGACGGCGGCATCCACTTCATCGACACCGCCGACGTGTACGGCTACAGCGAGACCGAAGAGATCGTCGGCAATGCTCTCAAGGGGCGCCGCGACGAGATCGTGCCGGCCACCAAGTTCAACGGCCCGATGGGCGAAGGCCCCAACCGCCGCGGCAGCTCACGCCGCTGGATCGTCACTGCGGTCGAGGACTCGCTTCAAACGGTACGCGCAGGGCGTGCCCGCGCCTTCAGGTCGAGGGCGGCTTCCACTCAGCGGAGTTCCTGGCCGCCACCGCCGCGACATGAGTCGATACGGCACCTCCGATTGCCTCGCGAGCTTCGGCGGAGCCGCCCCGGTGCCCCGCGACTCGGCACGCACCGCGTCCCCACTTGATCCGGCCGTGACCGGATCGGTCCGCACCCGGACCCGATGCGGCCTGTCGCCACCCCAGCTGCGCCCGTCAGGCTTGGGGGCATGACCCGAGCACTGATCGTCATCGATGTCCAGGAGTCCTTCCGCGCCGGCCCGCTGTGGGAGACCATCTCCAACCCGAAGATCGCCGACCGGGTGGGCCGACTGGTCCGGCTCGCCCGCCAAGCCGGAGACCTGGTGGTGTGGGTGCTGCATTCCGAGCCCGGCAGCGGCGATGTCTTCGACCCCGCCCTCGGCCATGTCCGGCTGATGGAGGAGCTGCAGCGCCGGGACGGGGAACCGCTGATCCACAAGACATCGCACAATGCCTTCACCACCACCAACCTGCAGCAACTCCTCACCGGGCGCGGCATCCACGAGCTCTCCGTCTGCGGCATCCGCACCGAGCAGTGCGTGGAGACCACCACCCGCGTCGCGAGCGACTTCGGCTACCTGGTTACCTTCGTCATCGACGCCACCGCGACCAACCCCATCCCGCACCGGGACGCTCCCGCCGACCGGAGCGTCGCCGAACTGCTGTCGGACCCCCGCACCCTCAGCGCCGAGGAGATCATCCGGCGCACCGAGTACGCCCTTGCCGGCCGCTTCGCCACGATCACCACCGTCGACGAACTGGAAGCCGCGGCCGCTGCCGAGGCATGATGACCGGATCGTGAACCACATCGTCTTCTTCCTGGTGCCCGGAGTCCATCTGCTCGACCTGGCCGGCCCCGCGCAGGCCTTCTCGACGGCCGCGGACTTCGGGTACCCCAGCACGCTCAGTTACATCGCCGAGCAGACGCAGGTCCCCACCGCCCAGGGGCTGCCGCTGGTGGCCCGGCTGGAGTGGCCCGAACTCGGCCCCGAGGACCTGATCGTGGTGCCCGGCTGGCGGTCGCTCGCCTTGGCCGACAGCCCCGCCATCGGTGCGGCCTCCCTGCAAGCCCTCCAGGACCACCATGCCAGGGGCGGCACCGTGGCCAGTGTCTGTGCCGGAGCCGAAGCCCTCGGCCGGGCCGGCCTGCTCGACGGTCGGCGCTGCACGACTCATCACGACATGCAGGACGAGCTCGCCCGGCGCCATCCCAGAGCCATGATCGTCCGCGATGTCCTGTTCACCACCGATGACCGGGTGGTCACCTCGGCCGGCATCGCCAGCGGCATCGATCTGGCACTGCATCTGATCGCGACCCGGCACGGCCCGGCCGTCGCCGCCCAGGTGGCCCGGGACATGGTCGTCTACGCGCGACGCAACGGCCACGAACCGCAGACCAGCGCGATGCTCCGCCACCGATCCCATCTCGACGAGACCGTACATCGCGCTCAGAACCTCATCGACGCCCGCTTCGACCAGCGGCTGGCCCTGTCCGCCATAGCCGCGGCCGTGGGCGTCAGCGAACGCACCCTCACCCGCCTGTTCAGCCGCGCCACAAACGGCCTGACCCCGCTGCGCTACCAGCAGACACTCCGCCTCGAACGCGCCCAACACCTGATCGGTCACGGCGCGACGGTCGATGCCGCCGCCCGCTCGGTCGGCTTCGAGGACCCACGCATGCTGCGCCGCCTGCGCGCTCGCGCAACCTGACCGGGTCGAGGGCGCGGGCCCGGTCGCGAAGGCGAGGCCCGTGCGTGGGAGAAGGTGACCGACGCGGTGTTCCTTGCCTACCATTCTGCATTCCGCGGGACGTGGCGCAGGTGAAGTACGAGATGGTGCGGCGGATTCGGATCGACAAGGTCCCGGTGGTGAGCGCCGCCCGTCGACACTGTCAGCCCGGCAGTCTCCCAAGCCATGCCGACGCAGTCGACTCCACCTGGTCGGCGAAGTGGTCGTCGTCGTGCGACATCATGGGCCGGGAGCCCTTTCCAGCAATGCGTCGCGTCCGTGACCACCTCGCCCACCGACCCAATGCAATCAGGTCGACTCGACGGGCACGCTCGTCGTCAGCCGCTCGCCGTCTCCCGAGATCCGGCTGTGGGCTCCATGACCTCCTTGAGGCGTTTGCCGAGGAGGATGAACAGCAGGATGAGTCCGACCGTGAGAAGTATGTGGCCGATGCCGGCGATCAGCTTGATGGCCTCGGGCACATGCTTGTCGAGGACGGTCTGTGTCCCGTGCACGAACATCATGGCGACGGAGACGGCGATCCCGGCGTTGTAGGTCCAGTAGAACCAGGTGAACAGCCTTGTCCCGGACAACTGGAAAAGCTTGTCGAGGGCGAGCACGATGAGGAAGACCAACATGCCCAGTGCGAGCAAGTGGGTGTGCATCAGGGCCAGTTGGGTCTTGCCTTCGAAGTCGTTGAGCTTCGTGAACTCGCGATAGTACAGCCCGGAGATCACTCCCAGGATCATGTAGACGTGCGCGGCGTGGTACGACTTTCGCATTGTTCTGTTCGCTTTCCATGGGTTGGTCACGAGTAGGTGCCGGGACGGCGGTGGAGCAGGTCGACCTCAACACGCGTAAGCGGAGTCCGGCTCTCGCCCATTGCCGTCACCCGCGGTTGGTTGAAGATGACGGCCTCGCCGTCGTGTGGGCCCCGATGTGGCACTCCGTCGCGGTCCGCGCGCTGGATGACCCGCTCGATCGGCGCGCTCTCGGGAACGGGTGAGTGATGGTGCGGCACGAAGCCGTGGTCAGACGGGGCGAGCCCGGCCCAAGGGGTGTATTCGCTCAGGCGGTCTCGGTGTCCTTCGGGTCGCCGACGAGGCCGTGCAGAGTGGGCGACAGGATGCAGGCCTCGGCGCTCCGACCGGCGTAGACGACACTGCCGCGCCGTAGTAGGTCGAGCACGGCGCCGGGCGGGTCCTGGCCACTGGCACGCATGGTCATGCTCCTTTGCCGGCCCCTCCGGGACGAGAGCGAAATTCCCCCGGAGGACGGCCGATCATCCTTGGATGGACGGCGAAGGGCCCCCGGGGCCTGCACAGCGCCGTCTCTCTCCGCACGTTTTCGATCGTGATCACTTTCGATCCTCGGAAGGCCCGGATCAAGGCCCAAGTGTGCAAGGGTCGGTGATCGAAACTCACCAATGGAGGCGGATGGTGGAGCGGCACGAGATCGAGACGTTCCTGACGCTGGCCGAGGAACTGCACTTCAGACGGACCGCCGCGCGGCTGGGACTGGCGCAGGGTCGGGTGAGTCAGACGATCAAGAAGCTGGAACGCCGTATCGGCGCACCGCTGTTCGAACGCACCAGCCGCCGCGTAGCCCTGACCCCGATCGGACAGCAGCTCCGCGACGACCTATTGCCCGCATACGAACAGATCCAACGCGCGATCGCGCGGGCGATCGCGGTCGGGCGGGGCATCACCGACACTTTGCGCGTCGGCTACTCCACCCCGTGGGTGGGAGATCTCGTCGTCCACGCCGGCGACGTGTTCCGGGCACGTCATCCCCATTGTGACGTCCACGTTCGGGAGGTCCAGCTCAGCGACCCGCTCGGACCCCTGCGGTCCGGAGAACTCGACCTCCAGATCACCGAGTTCCCCATCGACGAGCCGGACATCGGCGCCGGCCCCGTCGTCTTCCTCGAACCCCGTGCCCTGATGGTGCCCGCCGGTCACCCCTTCGCCCGGCAGGAGACCCTGTCGCTGGAAGATCTCGCCCACACGCCGCTCGTGACGGTCACCGGAAGGATTCCGCAGGACTGGCTGGACTACCACCTGCCGACCCACACCCCTGCGGGCCGCCACATACCCCGAGGTCCGACCACCGCCTTCTGGCCGGAAATCCTCGCGCTGGTCGCGGCCGGCAAGGGTGTGTTTCCCGTCTCCGCCCGCGCCGCCCTCTACCACGCCCGCCCAGGTGTCGCGTTCATCTCCTTCCGGGACGCCCCGCCCGTCGCCTACGGCCTGCTCTGGCCCACCGCCGGTGAGACGCCCCGGGTACGTGCGTTCGTCGAGATCGTGCGCGAGGCCGTCGGCATCGACGACGGTGCCTCGATGTAATCCGGCCCGACGGGCGTCGAGCCGACGGTGGCGCCGGCCTCAGGTCGGCGGGGCTGAGCCTGAGTGGTCGTATCGGGATGCGCTGATCTGCGGGGCAGTTGCATACTCAGCGCATGGTCTTGCCCGCTGGTCGGTTCCGGGATCCGCGCAGCACCGAGTATGACTTCATCAGCTCGGTCATCGTGCGGTGCCCCGGTTGCGCGAAGGCTGCTCGTGTCGTTCCTGCGCCCGAAGTCTCCGATCCCGGGGGACGGATGCTGTTCCGGCCGCGACGTCTGGTCTGCCGCGGCTGCGGACTGTCACGGGTGTGGGACGGCCGGAATGTCACGCTCTCTCGCGGCACAGCTCGGCCTGCGGCGGATCCGTACTTCGGTATGCCGCTGTGGCTCCAGGTCGAGACCCGGCATGGGTGGTTGTGGGCGTACAACCTCGAACATCTCGACCTGATCCGCCGTTTCGTCCAAGCGTCGCTGCGAGAACGAACGCCCGGGTACGACACCGGACAGAAGATGACCTTGGTTGCCCGCCTTCCGGCATGGATCAAGCGAGCGAAGAACCGGGACGAAGTTTCTGTTCTTCCGGCGCGCAGGGCGGTCAGCGGGTCGACGTGGTGGCGTATCGGGCGAGGAACAGGTCGACGCCCGAGGTGATCATCTCGGCGAGGTCCGCCTCGTCGATGTCGGTGTTCGGGGAGAAGGTGTGCATCAGTTGCGGGACGCCGAGGGTTGCGGCGACCAGCTGTTGGACGGCGAGCTCGGGGTTCGGGGCGTCGAGCGTGCCGCGGGTGTTGAGTTCGGTGACGGCCTCGACCAGCGGGCCGTTGTTCATGTCGTAGCTGACCCGGTACCAGAGTTGGCCGAGTTGCGGGAAGCGTTCGAGTTCGCCGATGACCAGGCGGCGTAGCGACATGATGTCGGGGCGCAGCAGGATGCGGGCCCAGTCGGTGGTGAGCCGGATCAGCGCGTCGCGCAGGTCGGGGGCGTGGAGGATGCTGGTCCGGGTCGGCTCCAGGTCGGCGTACGTCCTCGGCAGCACGCCGCCGACGACGGCGAGGAAAAGGCGTTCCTTGCTGCCGAAGTGCTTGTAGATGGTGGCCTTGGAGACGCCGGAGCGGGCGGTGATGGTGTCGATTCTGGCCGCGGTGTAGCCCTCGGCGAGGAATTCGGCGAGCGCTGCGTCGATGATCGCCTGGCGCTTGCGCACGGCGGTGTCGTCGGGGTCCGGGATGATCGGGATGCCGTAGTCGTCGGTGGCATCGGGGGTGTCGGCGGCCATGTGCGGTGCCCCTTTCGCTGGGGCCGTGCGCCGTCTCCGGCGCGCGGCGCAGGACTGATCGGTACGGTTCAGTCTATGTACTGAACGGTTCAGACGGCAAAGTCGACGACGACAGACGCCGCGCCGGCTCGCGCCGGCGGCTCGCGTGGGGGTGTCAGGGCGCCATCCGGCCGTGCGAGGCCCCGGTGGTGGTCTGTGTGGTTTTCATGCCCACGAGTGAACTAAACAACTCTGTTCAGTGTCAAGACTGAACAGTACTGTTGACGAACAGGACAGTTCTGTTTAGTGTTGTCGTCGTCGAGAACGGACGACGCGCCACGACGCACTTCACGACGCTCGGCCGAGCCGAGAATTGACCCAACAAATTGGGGCGTGAATGCACGTCGGCAAGGGTCGTTCCAGCTTCTAGATTTGCTTCTACAAGCAGCACCGGAGGCCGAGCGGCCACCCCGGAAAGCCATTGACCAGGGAGTACACATCATGAGTAAGAACCTGACCGCCCCGACCGCCGCATCCGTCCTGGTTCGTGCCGAGCAGGCCGAGGCGTTGCAGGACGGTCCGACCAGCCTGATCACCCTGCTGGCCGACGCCGGTGCCACGGGCGGTGCGCTGACCGCGAACCGCGCGACGTTCGAGAAGGGCTCCCCCGGCGCCCCCGCGCACTTCCACACGAAGGCCACCGAGATGTTCTTCATCCTCGACGGCACGATGCGCATCCTGGTCGGCGACGAGGTACTGACCCTGGAGAAGGGCGACTTCCTGACCGTCCCGCCGACCGTGCCGCACGCCTTCGCGCCGGCCCCGGGAGCGACCGGCGACATGCTCGTGGTGTTCACGCCGGGCCTGCACCGCTTCGACTACTACCGACTGCTCGAGCGGGTCAACCGCGGTGAGGCCACTGTCCAAGACATCAAGGACAGCTCACAGCAGTACGACAACCACTACTTCGCGAGCCCCCAGTGGCAGACCTCGCTCGCCGAGGCCGCCGCCCACGGCACGACCTCCTGAGAGAGCCCGCCTCGTCTTCCCCCGCCCACACCCCGGGATCCCGTAGACGCTCGCAAGGTCCCGCGCACACTCCCGGAACCTGTACACGCTCGCAAGGTCCCGCACACGCTCACAGACCCGCACACGCTCAGAGAATTGGTCTCCGTCATGCCCGAAAACCCGCCCACGCGCACCGCCACACAGCCGCGCCGCCGTCCGGGATTGACCCTGGCCCTGCTGGCCTTCGCGCAGTTGATCATCGCGATCGACTACAACATCGTCTACATCGCGCTGCCGGAGATCGGCTCGGGCCTCGGCTTCTCGGCGCAGAACCTGCAGTGGGTGATCAGCGCGTACGCCGTGGCGTTCGGCGGGTTCCTGCTGCTCGGGGGACGGGCGAGCGACCTGTTCGGGCCACGCCGGATGTTCGCCCTGGGCCTGAGCCTGTACGCCGGCTCGTCGCTGCTCGGCGGTCTGGCCGTCGACCCGGGCACGCTGATCGCGGCCCGCGCGATCCAGGGCGTCGGCGGCGCGTTCCTGTTCCCCGCGACGCTGACGCTGGTGTCCACCAACTTCGCCGAAGGCAAGGAACGGAACCGGGCGTTCGCGGTGTGGGGCACGGCCGGCGGCAGCGGCATGATCCTCGGCTCGCTCCTCGGCGGTGTGCTGACGGACGCTTTCGGCTGGGAGTCCGTCTTCTACGTCAACGTCCCCCTCGCCGGGATCGCGGCACTGCTGTCCTTCCGCCTGATCGCCCCCGACGCGCCGCGCACCGGGAAGCGCGCCTCGATCGACTTGGCGGGCGTACTCACCTCGACGGTCGGCATCACCGCGCTGGTCTTCACGCTCGTCCAAGGCCCCGAATCCGGCTGGACCTCCCCCCTCGTGCTCGGCGCCGCGCTCGCCGGCATCGTCCTGCTCGCCGCCTTCGTCGCCGTCGAACTGCGCAGCACCCACCCGCTGCTGCCGCTGCGCCTGTTCCGCAATCGCAACCTCGCCACCGGCACCGTCATCACGTTCCTCTTCATGGGCACCTTCGGCACACTGCTGTACTTCCTGACCGTGTACTTCCAGGGCGTGCACGGCTACGGACCGATGACCACCGGCCTGGCCTTCCTCGTCCCGATGAGCGCCATCGCGGCCGGCGCGCAGACCGCAGGGCGCCTCGCCACCAAGTACGGCATCCGTCCGATCATGATCGGTGCGTTGGCCGTCGGCGCCACCGGTGCGGTCTTGGTCGCGCTGACCATGTCGGCCGACGCGTCCTACCTGGCGCTGGTACCGGGCCTGATCGCGCTCGGCCTCGGCCAAGGAGCCGGCTACACGCTGATGTTCGGCGCCGCCGCGCTCGGCGTGCCGGCCGAGGACCAAGGCATCGCGTCCGGCGTCGCCTCGACCAGCCAGCAGATCGGCGGCGCGGTCGGCCTCGCACTCCTCGTCGCGGTCGCCAACGCCAACCTCGACGGCCTTACCGGCGAAGCGCTCCGCTCCGCGACCACCGACGGCCTGCGCACCGCGGTACTCATCGCGGTCGGCGGCATCGCCCTCACCGCCCTGGCCGCACTCGGCCTGCGCAAACCCGCACCCCGCGAGGTCGGCCGGCACGCCACCGTCGAATCCCGTCCGGTGGTCCACGTCTGATCCCTCCTACCCCAACGCGTACGCGATCAAAGGCCCTTCCGGTTCACCGGAAGGGCCTCTCGCGTTACTTCGCCACTGTGGTTCCGGGGGTGGTGGCATGGCGGTGGTGGGTGTCGGCGAGGTCGTCGAGGCGGATGCCGTCGAGGCCGGTTTTGGCCTGCCGTGTCCGACCCCGCGCCGCCCGGGGTCCCGGATGAGCATCCCGTCGCGCAGACCCGGGCCGCCCATGAGGCCCTGGTCGAGGAGGCCTACGACGGGCACCGCCCGATCCACCTGATACCTGACCACGATGGCCGACCTCGGCGTCATCCCCACCCTCGACGACACCACCTTCCCGACCGCCATGACCCGGCACAAGCAGGTCGACCCGGCCCGCGCGATCGTGCCGGCCACGATCAAGGTCACCGTCAAGGGCGGCATCGGCAAACTCCGCGAACGCCCCCAGAGCGCCCGCTACCGCCCCGGCGACGGCCGGCCCGCCCTGGAGCGCCCCACCTGGCGGGTTCTCCTCGGCAGCCGGATCCACCGACGACCCCCGCATGCGCCGCATCACCCAATCCCTCCCCCCGGCTGCGCCCAAGAGCTGTTCGACGCGCACCACGCCGGCGCGTCCGAACGTGACCTCGAGCGCATCGTCGCCACCGGTCCAGCAGTCGTGATTCGCCCGGTCACTTCGGCGTGGGTGCGGCCGTGTCGTCCTGGTGGGATGTGGGCGGGTGAGGGGGTTGGGCGAGGAGGCCGTCGATGATCACGCGGAGTTTCCACGCGGCCCTGGCGTCCTGATCGCCGCCCGTGAGTCTGGGCGCCAGGGCTCGCAGGGTGGGGTACCGCTCGACGGGCAACGCCCGGAAGGTGGCGTCGAGTCGGGCGGTGAATGTCTGGGACCCGGTCGGGTCGGCGCGGGGCGAGGGTTCTGCGGGGGCCGGTCGGGGCTGTGGGTCGCCGGCGTTCTCCAGGGCGGTCGAGTAGATGTACTGGCCGAGCAGGTCGATGGCCCAGGAGCAGGCGTCGTCGTCGAGTCCGCCCGTCTGGAGCAGGCGCGCCGCCTCCTCGGTCAGGCGCAGGCCGTGCGGGCCGGGGAGGGCGTCCCGCAGGCCGACGGAGGCGATGTCGTTGTGGCCGGCCAGGGCGGTGACGATGCGCCCGACGAGCAGTTCGAGGCGGGTCCGCCAGTCCCCGGCGCCCTCGTCGGGCACGACCACGTCGGCCACCGCGTGATCGAGGACGAGCGCCATCAATTCCTGTCGATCGCGGACGTAGACGTAGAGCGAGGCGGGACCGGTCTCGAGGGCCTGGGCCACGCGCCGCAGGCTCACCGCTTCGCAGCCCAGCTCGTCGACCAGCGCCATGGTGGCGGCCAGGACGGCGTCAAGGCCGAGCATGGATTTCGAGGGGCGGGAGCGCGAGCGGGCTTGCGGCATGGCTCAACCCTACCTTGACGAATGCTGTTCGTTAAGGGCACTCTGCTTGACGAACAGTGTTTGTTAAGCCTGGTTGGGAGACCCTGTGAGCGTTCCCGCTTCGACGTCGGCCGCCCGTGCGGCACCACCTGCGGCCCATCCGCATCGGTGGCGGATCCTGGCGGTGGTGCTGCTCGCCCAAGCCCTGGACCTGCTGGATGCGACCGTGATGAACGTGGCCGCCCCGTCGGTCCGCGCCGGGCTGGGCGGCGGCGCGGCGATCATGCAGTGGCTCACCGCCGGGTACGCGCTCGCCTTCGGCGTCCTGCTGATCGTCGGCGGCCGGCTGGGTGATCGGTGGGGCCGGCGGCGGCTGTTCGTCCTGGGCGCCGCCGGGTTCACGGCGGCCTCGGCGCTGTGCGCGTCGGCGCCTTCGCCGACCGTGCTGGTCGCGGCTCGGGTGGCGCAAGGTGCGCTCGGCGCGTTGATGATCCCGCAGGGGTTCGGCGTCCTGAGCGCGGTGTTCGACGAGCGCGAACGCGGCCGCGCGTTCGCGACGTTCGGACCGGTGATGGCGATCGCCGGGGTCGGCGGCCCCGTCCTCGCGGGCGGCCTCATCGCCCTCGACCCGGCCGGGCTCGACTGGCGGCTGATCTTCCTGATCAATCTTCCGCTCGGCGCACTGACCGTGGTCGGGGCGCTGCGGTGGATGCCGGCCGACCAGGGGGACCCGCTCGTGCGGATCGACCCGCCGGGTGCCGTCCTGGTTGCGCTGGGGTCCGCGTTCGTCGTCCACCCGCTGATCCAGGGCCGGGAAGCGGGTTGGCCGTGGTGGACGTTCGCGGAGATCGCCGTCGGCATCGCGGCCTTGGCCGCCTTCGGTCGACGTCAACGCACCAGCCGCTCGCCGGTCCTGGTGCCGAGCCTGCTGCGCAAACCCGCGTTCGTCGGTGGCCTCGCGGTCACCGCCGCGTTCTTCACCGGCCTCGGCGGACTGCTGCTCATCCTCTCCCTCCACCTCCAACTCGATCTCGGCCGGTCCGCGTGGGAGACCGCGCTCTCTCTGTCGCCGCTCGCCGTGGGCATCGGACCCGCCTCACTCGTCGCGCCGGCGGCGGCCGGCCGGCTGGGCCGCTGGCTCCTGCACCTGGGGCTGGGGGTCGAGGCCCTCGGCACGCTCGGCCTTGCCGCAGTGGCCGCGTCGGGCGCCCCGGCCTGGGCGCTGTCGATACCTACCCTGGTCGTGGGCCTGGGCGTGGGACTGGTGTCCGGCACCCTGGTCCAGTCGATACTGGCAGTCGCCGAACCCGCCGAGACGGGCAGTGCCTCGGGCACCCTCAACGCCCTCCAACAACTCTCCACGGCCTTGGGCGTCGCGGTGCTCGGCACCGTGTACTTCGCCGCCCACGACCCCGGCGCCCCCGACCCGGGAGCGGACGGCTTGGTCATCGGCGCACTCGTGGTCACCGCGATCTGCCTGCTCGGCGCGGCCCTCGTGCTCCTGCTGCCCCGTGCCCGCGCCTCGTAGGCGAAACACCGACCGAGTGGTCCCGCAACCCGCTCCGGCCGAACCGGTATCTCCGTGCCCCTCGCGACCCCCGACAAGTGACCCGCATCAACCCATCAACCCATCAACCCATCAACCCATCAACCCGTGAGGACCCTCGTCATGAGCAACGTCATCGTCTTCGGAGCCAACGGCCGCACCGGACACCTCGTCGTCCGGGAAGCCCTGCGCCTGGGCCACGACGTCACCGCCGCGGTGCGCGAGCCGGCCCGGTGGCAGCCCCCGACCCCGGAGGACTCGCCCGGCACGGGGAAGTCGGCCGTCGTACGGGCCGACGTGCGCGACGCCGCCGCCGTACGCTCCGCCGTCGAGGGTCACGACGTCGTGGTCTCCGCGATCGGCCCGCCGGGGCGGCACGCACACGGGCTCTACTCCGACGCGGCGCGAACCCTGGTGTCCGCGATGGAAGGCGCAGGCGTACCCCGGCTGATCGCGGTCACCTCGGGCGGAGTCCACCACGGCGACCCCAACTTCCCCTGGTGGTACCGCAACCTCGTCACCCCCCTGGTTCGGGAGTTGTACGACGACATGCGGTTGATGGAAACGATCGTCCGTCGAAGCGCCGTCGACTGGACCTTCGTCCGCCCCGCCCGATTGCAGGACGAACCCCCCACGGGCAACTACCGCGTCCTCGACGCGAGCAACCCCAGGGGCGGTCGTAAGGTCACGCGCACCGACCTGGCCCGCTTCATCGCCCGCGAACTCGACGAACACCGCTGGTCCCACGCTGCCCCGACCCTGGCCGAGTGACCCACGACGCACCGGTGGCGGGGGCACCACATGCGATCCGCGGGCGGATACGTCCACACCGTATCGCCGGCCCTGCGGGTTCGCCGTCGTACACACACCGGCAGGCCGCCAAAGGTCGTCCTGCGGCCGCGGGGTTCCGTCGGCGCCGGCGGTGGTGCTCGTGTCTGCTCTACCTGACCGGACGCTCGGAACCCGCGGCCTTCTGGTGGAGGTTCGCGGCCGGCGCCGGCGAAAGCGAAGCCATGCGGTTCCTGATGCTGCACCACCGCGTGCAGGGCGAACCCCGCGACGAGCAACGCTGGGCTGCCGGCATCCCCGTCGAACCCTCGTCCACCGTGACCGAAACGCCTGTCGCCGACGCGGTGCCCCGGCCCGCCAAGGACACCGAACGATACGTGGTGAACGCCGAACCCGGGATCCAGGAAGTCGAAGACCCCGACTTCGGCGAGGTCTGCATCCCGCGGACCTGGCTCCCCAGCCGCATGATGCTCGCCGGACGAACCTGATCCCGCCCGACAACGGTGGCCCCGACGAGATGACGTCGGGGCCACTGTCGCTTCTCAAGACAACTCGCGCCCACCCCGCCCGGCGACCAGACGACCAAACAAGGACCTCGTCGGCGCACATGCACAACTCCCACCGCGAACCGACTCGGACCATCGACTCGGACACGGCTGTGATCGATCACCCCTGCGCGTGCGTCTAGGCTGAACGCGGCTCACAGATAAGCCCGTTGCCGGAAACGGCGACGGCCCCCGGTTGCCGCCGGGAGCCGCCAATGCGTGCCCATCTTCGCTCTTCGCTGGAGGCGTGGTTGACCACCGATGGACGGGGCCCATGTTGCCATGCCCACTCCGACTCCGGGAAGGAAACCGATCCCGGGCCGGTCGCCGCGGGCGCTGACGACCGCCGCACCGTGTTGACCCACCGGATCCTGCCGACGTGGACGGCGAGCGCCGCACCGCAGGAGCGCCCGGTGGTCGTGTTTGTGGCCGGGCAGCCCGGCGCGGGGAAGACCGTGATCGCGGACCTGGTCCAGGCGGTGCTCGATCGTCGTGGTGGTGCGGTCCGCGTCGGCGCCGATCTCTACAAGGCTCTCCACCACTTCTACGCCGAGGCATTGGCGCTGGACGTGCGTACCGCCGGTGCCGCAGTGCGCGCGGACACCCGCCGTTGGCAGGCCGACCTCGAAGCACACGTCCGCGCCCGCGGTTTCGACGCGGTCGTGGAGACGGCCCTGGCCGACGTCGACGCGTTCCGCGCCGACGCGGCGGCGTATCGGTGGGCGGGGTTCCGGGTCGAGGTCCTCGCGTTGGCGACCCCCGAGGCCCTGAGCCAGTTGGGGATCCTGGACCGGTACGTGACCGGCGCGGTGGACGGCGCGGGCCGGTACGTGTCCTGGGCCAACCACGACAACTGCGCGCAGGCGTTACCGGACTGCCTGGCGGCGATCGAGGCGGAGTGCCTGGCGGACCGGGTCACCGTGGTGCGCCGCGACGCGAGTGTGGTGTACGCCAACGAGGCGGGCCCGGACGGGGAGTGGGTCCGTCCGGTGGGAGCCGGTGCGGCCGTGGTCGCGGAGCGGGCCAGACCGTGGACCGCGCCGGAGACGATGCGATTCAGGGCGGATCTGGCCGGTACGGACCGGCGCCTGCATTGCGCGCCGTTGGACGAGGACCACCGCCTGGCCGTCCGGCGCGACGCGGACCGGGCCGCGGCCCTGGCCGAGCCGGTACGCCGGATCGCCCAAGCGATCGCCCGGGCGCCCGGTGTCGTCTACCACCGCCTGTCCGCCAAGGAACACAGGTGGATCTTCCACGAGTTGCTCGTCGAAGACCTGGGGGAGATCACCCCACACCCGCAGCCGGTCGTGGTGTACGTCATGGCCCAACCGGGCGCCGGCAAGACCCGCGCGTCGCACCTGGTCCACCGCGCCATGCGCCACCGCCGGCCCACCAGGATCGACGCAGAGAACCTCAAAGGCGCCCACCCCGACTACCTGCAACTGCTCCGGGAACATCCCCGCACCGCCGGCGAACGCGTCCGCGCGGACTACCGGGCCTGGCGCGACCAGGCCATGGCCCACGTCCGCGCGCGCCGCGGCGACATGGTCGTCGAGATCGCCCCGGGCAGCGCCGACGCGTTCCTGGCCGACGTCGCCGCGGACCGGCGCGCCGGCTACCGGGTCGACCTCGTCGTCCTGGCCGTGCGCGCCGCCGACAGCCGCCAGGGCACCGCCGCCCGCTACGCCAGGGCGAGTAGGTCCGGGCCGGCCCGCTTCACCACGGTCGCCGGGCACGACCGGTGCCTGGGCGCGGTCCTCGAATGCGTGCACGCCGCCGAGTGCGGCGCGGCGGTGGATTCGGTGACCGTCCTGCGCCGGGACCATACGGCTGCCTACCGCAACGAGCTTGATCCGGAGGGACGTTGGTCCTTTGCGGGGGGCGCGGCGTGGGCGTTGCTGAGCGAGCAGCGGCGCCCCTATACCCCGAGCGAGGCAGCCGGCTTCCTCGCTGTCCACCGATGGCTAGTGCGGGTGTTGCCTCAGCACCGCTCCGAGTTGGCGGATATCGCTCGGCTGGCCGCGCCCCTGATGCCCGCGCCGACGCGGCCGCGGCCCCTCACCACTCCCGTGTCGCGGGCGGGGTTGCCTCTCCCGTCGCCACGCACCGTGTCCGAGTTCGACTGCCTCTCTTCGGCGATAGTGACCCACACTTCGAGCCTGACGTTTGCTTGACCCGTCGAACGGTCTCGACGTACCCGCGCGGGACTTCCAGGTGCCCGACCCGTTTCCGGGACGTCGCCGCAACGCCGAGCGCGGCCAGTTTCCTGGACGCGCTTGGGCCCGAGCCCGTCCGGCTTGTCCACCGGCCCGCCCCGGAGTCCCACCTCCCCGGCATCGACTCGCTGCGACTGCCTGGTCTCCCCGGAACTCGGCGAGGTCCTCACCGCCATCATCTTCCGGGTCCGCGCCGGACAAGCAGCCCTGCCTCTCGTGTCCGGCTAGACGTCTTCGAACAGGTCTGGAGCCCGCCCATGCCCTTCCGCGAGATGACCGCCGAACACACCACAATCGAACCTCGGCATGCCCGACTTCCGCACCGGCACCGGACGTCAGACTTCGAGCACCTGACTCCTGCAGGTCATCAGCACAACGAGGCGGCTGACGGAACAGGATGGACGACATGACCTACGAGCACACCCCCTTGGACACATGGGATCCCGCGTCCCTTGCCGAAGTCGCCGACCGGTTCTGCGATTTGAGGACCCCCTGGTGGGTGGCAGGCGGCTTCGCGATCGAACTCGCGGTGGGCCACCGCATCCGAGACCACGTCGACGTTGATGTCCTGGTACTGCGGCGCGACCAGCTCGCCGTCCAACAGGCTCTGCCGGACTGGAGGTGGTGGGCCGCCGATCCGCCCGGGAGCCTTCGTCCGTGGGCGTCTGACGAGGCTCTTCCTGAGAGCGTGCACGACATCTGGTGCCAGCCGGCGCCAGGCGAACCCTGGCGCATCCAGATCATGCTCGACGAATCCCATGACCAGGAGTGGGTGTCACGCCGTGATCCGCGAGTGCGTCGTCCGGTCGACATGCTCGGTCTGATCTCCGCCGACGGTATCCCCTACCTCGCACCGGAGGTGCAACTCTTCTACAAGGCCAAGGAGCCCCGGCCCAAGGACGAAGCAGACCTTGCCGCAGCCCTGCCCACGCTCACCGACGACCAGCGACACTGGCTCGTCCACGCCATCACCCAGGCTTACGGAGCACATCCATGGGTCAACCGGCTGCTGCGTTGATGCCAACAACGCGAGCGGCGACACGCCCGGAATCTCTGGTGGTGCAACTTCGCTGGCATCTACTCAGAGTGACCTGATCGGGCGCGCATCCGGGCTCTCAGCAGACACTGCAAGTTCGGTTGAGCTTGTGTCAGATGCTCACTCCTCCGGCCTGACCCGGCCCAACGGGCACGGCTTGCCGAGATCCCGCGACAACTTGATCGCCCGAATCGCCGAAGCCGAGACGGAATGCCGGCTCGGCGAGGTCGAGGGTCTCCAGGTCAGCATGGCCGGCGCCGAGGAGAAGCTCAGCCGGCTCGATCGGGGCCACGGGCAGCATACGGCCGTGGACCTTGGCATCCCCACCATGCGTTGATCGATGAACCCACGACGGTGGGCTGCCGCATGGCCCTGAACCAAGATCGAGAACAGGTTTGAGAAGCGTGCGTCAAACGCCCTTCAGAACACGATCAAGTGCTGCCCGGCCTGCAGGTCCCCAGTGCGGCTTGCCGCCGGGAAGGCCCCGATCTCCGTTCTGCCCCATGAGCATCAGGAAGAGGCTCTTCATAGCGGCCAGCCCGCGGGCGCGCCGGATTGCAGCCTCGTCTGCATGCGCGTACATGTCGAAGAACCGTGAGGCCGTGCCCGCGGGCAGCAGCACCCATGCGGCGGCGAGGTCCCACGCCGGATCGCCGGCGAACATGGCACCGAAGTCGACGATGCCCGAGAGCGTTCCCTCCGAGACGACGACGTTCGCGGGATGGAGGTCGCCGTGCACCCAGACCCGCGGACCCTTCCATGCGTGGGCGGCAATGGCGTCGTCCCAGACGGCCCGGACGTCGGCAGCGATGTCGTCGGGGACAACGGCCTGGAAGAAGTTCTCGAAGTCGTCCGTGCAGTTCCTGGGATGGGCACCGAAGTCCGTAGAGATTGGCGCCTCGGCGGGTGCCTCCACATGGAGTGCCCGGAGGAAACCCGCCAGCGTGTCGGCCGCGTGGTCACCGCGGCTGATCGAGCCGTGGTCCAGCGGCTCGCCGGGAACCCACGTCATCACGGTCCAGTGCTTGGGGAAGCGCTCGGACGGTTCGCCGAACCGCACCGGGGTCGGCACCGGGAGCGGCATGCGCGGGGCCAGCACCGGTAGCCACCGCCGCTCCTTCAGCTGGAGCTCCGGGGTGGGGTCCATGCGCTGCATGCGCACGGCCAACTCGTCCCCGAGGCGCCACATTTGGTTGCCCCAGCCGCCCGCCACCTCGCGGATGGCCAGCCCTGCAAGGTCTGGATGTTGCTCCTGCAGCAGGTCGCGGACCAGCTCTGCGGTGATCTCGATCTCGGTGTCGGTCATGCGAAGTCACGGTACCTCCGAAGTTCACAGAAGCGGGCGTGTTCGTGCCGGCAGGGGGTGCCGTAGGGCCTTCCGCAGGAGCCGAGTTGGACCTTGCGGGGGCGTGTTCCTCGAACTCGGTCCACTCCTCCGCCGTGGCGTCGCGGTATTCCTCTTCCGGGCGGACTTGGCGCCGTTGGTGCGGGTGGGCTTGGTAGTGCCGGATGACGTCCTCGTCGAAGACGGCAACGTAGCCGCGGGTGGTCTCGCGCAAGGTTTGCGGTCCGCCTTCGTGACGACGCGTCGATGGGCCCGTCCGGCGACAGGTCGAGGGTGTGGCGCGGGCTCCCGCGGTGGGGTGCGCGGCGCGGTTCGGTGCGCGCACCGGCGCGCGACGGTGTCACCTGTAGGTGTGGTTTGGCCGCCAAGACGCGGTCGTCCGGCGCTGTGGATGCTGTGCTGCTCAAGGCGATGTCCCGGACCGGTCGTGGTGCCCGCGATCGGTCGGTGCGGCCTCGCCGTCCTCGGCCTGCCCTGTGAGGCGGGTCGTGGGGTCAGACACTTTGCGACGTAAGGGGTTTCGTCATGTCCACGATGAGAAGACGGCTCACCGGACGCTTCGGCAGCGTCGGTATATCGATCGCGGTGGCCGTTGCGGGTCTGACCGCACCGTTCACCGTCGGCAGCGCGCAGGCCGCGCCCGGGACACCGGGTGTGCCGCAGGCGCCCGCGGCGATCTTCGCCGAGGGTTTCGAGAACGGCCAGGGTGCGACGCCGATCCTGCTCACGAACTACACCGGCGGTCCGCCGGTGGGCGAGACGTACACCGCCGACCCGGCCTGGTTGACCGCGTGCAACGGCTGGGTCACGTCGCCGGCCGCATCGACCACACCTCCCGCCGGCAGCGGGTGCGTCCCGGGCGACTGGGCCCAGGTCAAGAACCTCGCGGGCGTACTCGGTCAGTGGTCGGGCGGTTCCTCGACCACGAACCACGCCGTGACGGCGTACACCGCGGGTAATCCGGGCGCCGGCAAGGTGCAGTTGGAGACGGCGGCCCCGATCCCGTTGCCTGCGGGGCGGCGCTTCATCGCGTTCTCGGTCGACATCGCCGAAGTCAACTGCTTCGCCAACCACTCCAAGTTCAGCTTCTACCTGCTCGATGGCGGCCAGGCCACGCCCGCGTTCACGCGCCCGATCGAGGCGTGCGTGGATGCCACGACGACGATCGGCGGGGCCCGGGTCGGCACCTTCACCAGCAACGGAGCCGTGCTGTTCGCCGGCAACCAGGCCGGCATCCGGTTGGTGAACGAGCAGCCGAGCGGCACCGGCAACGACGTGGCCTTCGACAACGTCAAGCTCGTCGACGCGAGCCCGCAGGTCGACATCGGCTTCGCGCCGACGCCGGTGCTCACCGGCGGCACCTCGACCCTGACCTTCACGATCACGAACACGAACGAGCTGGGCGCCAAGCCCGGTTGGTCGTTCTCGGACGCGCTGCCGGCCGGGCTCAAGGCGACCGGGGTGACCACGACGACGTGCGATGCCGGTTCGGTCGTCGTGCCGGCGGGCGGGGGCTCGGTCGACGTATCCGGCAACCTGACGGTGGGTCAGGAATCCTGTACGGCGCAGGTCCAGGTGACCTCGGCGGCGCGCGGGGCGTACACGAACTGCGCGGCCGGCTTCACGAACGTGGTCGGGGTGAGGCTGCCCGGGTGCGCGAGCGTCGTGTTCGACACGATGCGATTCGACGCGCACGCGTACGGGGTCGCACTGAAGTCGCCGCTCGCGAACATCGGCCCGATCGCCGCGTCCGACGTGACGTGCTCGAACGTCGCGGCGGTCGACACCGGCAATGTCGCGACGGTGTCGCTGGGGGCCGTCGGCAACGCGGGCGTGGTCACCACCCGCGCGGAGGGCACGATCGACGCGAACGGCCTGCAGCGGGCGAACGCGCGTGCCGAGACGGCCGGGGTGAACCTGCTCGGCGGACTGGTCACGGCGGACGTCATCGAAGCGGTCGCCACGGTGCAGGGTGACGCGAACGGCGGGGCGACGCCGAGCGGTTCGGTCACGTTGGCGAACCTGCGGGTGGCCGGTGTGCCGGTGGTGAACCCGAACGTCAACGTGGATATCACGATCCCGCTGGTGGCGACGGTGCGCGTGAACGAGCGGGTGGTCGACCCCGGCGGTCGGGGGATCACGGTCAACGCGCTGCGGATCACACTGTTGTCCGGCGTGAGCGTCGTGGTGTCGCATGCGCGGGTGGCGCTGACGCTGCCGGGAGGTACGTGCCCGACCGCGTGAGGTGAGGCGGACGAGCCTGGGCGCGGCGGCCGTTCGCGGTCGCCGCGTCCGTGCCTGTCGGCGTTGGCGTCGGCACTCGTACCGGTATTCGAATCGGTGCTCGCGTCGGTGTCGACGCTGGTCGCCGCTGCGTCGATTCGTGTGAACCACCGTGCGGACCGGACCAATACGACGACGGACAAGACCGTGGCCGAGTAGCACGGAGGCGAACGGTGCCGGTTGGCCTGGAGTAGCCTGCGGGCATGACCGACGTGATCATCCTGCACGGTGCCTGGCATCAACCGGCTCACTACGATGACCTGGTCGGGCTGCTGCGTTCCCGAAATCTGAGTGTGGAAGTGCCCGACCTCTACGAGCTGTCGCTGGTCGACAGCACCGCCCTGGTCGAGGACATCGTCACCGCCTCCGAGCAGCCTCCGCTGGTGCTCGGGCACTCTTTCGGAGGTGTGACCGCCGGAACGGTCCGTGGCGCGGCAGGACTGATCTTCCTGGCCGGTTGGCTTCTCGATGTCGGTGAATCTCCCGCACGGCTCCTCGAAGAAGTCGCGAAGGAAACCGGTGCCCCCGCCGAAGGGCTGCTCGCTGCCCTCGACGACAACGGGCGGCTTCGACTCGATCCCGCAGATGCTCGAAAGAACCTCTACGGCGACGTCGACGAACCAGTGGCTACCCGCGCAATCGAGCTGCTGCGTCCGGAACCGCCCTCGATCTTTGGGGCCATACCGAGCCACGTGAGCTGGCGCGACACACCCTCCGTCTATGTTGCCGCCCGCGACGACCGTGCCATCGCAGCTCCACTGGTCAGCCGCTTCGCGGCCCGTTGCTCGGCCTCGGAGATATGGGAGACCAGCCACTCGCCATACCTGAGCCGGCCCGCGGCTGTCGCCGATCTCATTCACCGACAGCGACGAAACGCGAGTCGTTGACCAACCCGTCCGTGCGAATTCGACGTCTGCGACACCGCGCCGAAGCACGCGCACGCCGCGCACCCACCCTTCGTCGGTTGCTCGGGCTCGGGACGCGGGCATGACGGTTGACGGTGTTCAGCGCCGGTTGCAGGCAGCGGGCGCAGTCCGGTGGGCGGACGCCTTGGTCGAGCAGGGCGTGCACCTGATGCCGGCGTTCCCGGGTGGTTTCCTCGCGGACACGGGCCTGGGAAGGTGGTCCGCATTGCGCCCGGCAGCCGGTGTGCGCGTGGACCTCCTTTGGGGACAGCCTCGCCGACGTTGTGCCATGGGTGCCGGCGGTCGGTGAGCGGCCCAGGGCCGTGGCCTGCCGGACGTCGGCCATCCGCGCGGTGGTCTCGTCGTGTTCGCGGGGCAGCCCGCCCAGCGCCGTGCTCAAGGTCCGTCAACGCGAGGATCGACGCCGAGGTCCGCCGGCTGTGGCAGCCCCAGGTCCGCCGCCGGGTCGAGCAGCGCGAGGCCGCCACCGGCGGCGTCATCGTCGAGACCAGCGCCAGGTCCGGGTTCTCGTCGGCGGCCGATGCGGCCGCCGTGGCTCTTGGGCCGTGTCTTGGGCGTGGTCCCTGGCGTCCTCATGTCAAGATCCGTTTGGCGGCGCTGGGTCGCTACGTGACATTTGGAGCGGACATGTCCAACCGGCCAAAGCGGCACGGTGAAGTTCTTCGACGACGAGAAGGGGTTCGGCTTCATCACTCCGCAGGGGGGCGGCGACGACCTCTTCGTGCACTTCAAAGCCATCGAGTCCGATGGTTTCAAGTCCCTCAAGGAAGGCCGGCCTGTCTCGTTCATTGCCGAGAAGGGGGAGAAGGGCATGCAGGCGGCGCAGGTCCGCCCGGAGTAGCCCGCTTGCGGGCCGAGTGCCGTGGTCGGCGAAACTCGCCGACCACGGCACTCGCCCACACGTGCGTCGGGGCGCGGCTCGGTCAGGCGAGGCGGCCGATGTGGATGACGACGATGGTCAAGGTGGCGTCGGTGATCTCGTACATCACGCGGTAGCGGCCTACGTGCATGCGCCGCAGGTCGGGGGAGCCGTACTCGAAGGTGCCGTCCGGGCGCGGGTCGTGGGCGAGGAGGTCGACGGCGTCCATGAGCTGTCGCAGCCGTCGGGGTCGTCCTTGAGGAAGCGGGCGGCCGTGTCGATCGCCGCCCCGTCCCAGACGATCGCGTACCTCAAGCGCGGTCCAGCCCGAGCCGGGAACGCACTTCGTCGTGCGGCACGCCTGTGGTGGCGTGCTCCGCCTGCCGGGCGCGGTGGACGGCGAATCCGGCGGTGGCCACAGCGACTCCGGGCCGGGCGTGGATCCCGGCTCAGTCTGTGTCCGTCGCTGCCAGGACGGCCAGCCTGCGGCGATCCGGGGACAAGGCCGCGATGCCGTAGTCGTGCCCGACTTCGTTGTGGAACCACTCTGCTCCGGAAGCGAAGCGGAACCATGTGGTGCCGCGGGCGAGGGTCTCCACCTCGTCCGCACTAGCGTCGTGCGCCGCACCGGACAGGCCGGCCACTGAGCACCAGGCGGCGAACCGGCCGTATGCGCCGTACGAGGGCGGCCCGTACATGCCTCCCGTCGACGCCGTGGAGAACAGGATCGGCCACACGTCGTCGAGGGTGCTGACACCGATCTCGAAACGGCCTTCAGGGCCGAGTCCTTCGACGCAGCCCATGGGCAGCGAGGGCAGCAGCGCGGGCACGTCGCCGGGCTCGACCGGCTTGTCGAGGCGGAAGACCCACGCCTCGGAGCAGCCCCAGTTTCCGGCCTCGCCAGCGGCCACGATCGCCTGGTACTCCGCGGAGGTGGCCGCATTGCGCAGGTGTGACGGTTCGGCCGTGCGGGGCATCGGCGGATCCACGCGTTTCTCGGCGGGGGGTCCTGAGATGCCGCCACTCCATGACATGCCGCGTGCGTGGTACTCGGGGAACGACCACGCGATCTCGAAGTCGCGCCGCTCCGTGGGCAGCCAACGGAGCGGCGTCCACGTCGAACACTGCCAACCGCGAAGCGTCCAAGAGTCGCCGGGAATGGCGTCCCGCATGAGCAGTTCGTGGAAGAGGCAGTCGCGCAGTTCGTGGAGGTTGTCCCAGACGGACCTGTCGAAGACGGTGCGCTCCAGCGTCTCGTACGACTGGCACGCGACGAGCATCGATGCGATGTGGCGCGGTGCCGGGGACCCCCCGCCCGCCCGCGGCGACGTCGTGCCGACCGTCGGGTAGGGGTACACCTCCCTGAGGAGTTGCAGGAGTTCTCCGACGCTTTCGGGCCCGGGTGTGGTGGCCAGTACTTGCGTGACCTGACCCAAGCACCTTTCGTGGTCGCGGGTTTGCTGCCGTACGGCGGCAAGACGGGTGAGCAGGGTCGAGCCCAGCTCGCGTACGAACCCCACGTCCCCTTGGGCGGCGCGGGGCTCAGCTGTCTCCCAGGTGAGGCGCCAGAGCTCTTCGTCTGTGGGTGGTACGTCGGCGGAGTTCTTCATGCGGTTGTGTCTAGTACACCTCCAGGTGGGTCCGCTCGGATTATCCAGAGCGCGCGGCATCCGTGGCGCTCGCCACGTCAGGGTCCCGGACGGAACGCGGGGTGGTCGACGAGGTGGGCGGCGGTCTGCCGGGTGAGCCGGCACACCGGGGAGGTGAGCGGGTTGGTGCCGTAGTGGACCGCGACCGCGACGGTGCGCATGGGCCGGCCCCTACCGAGTTGTTCGACGCCCATTTGGCGCCGCCGGACGTCGACACGGCTCTTCCGGATGTGCGGTCCGTTCGGGACGATTGCCGGGTGTCCGTTGACGGAGGATCTTCGCGGGGAGGGCCCGGCGGGTCGGGGCTTTCGATGGTGAGTACGGATATCGTTCCGTTGCCGGAACGGTTCGGCTGGTGGGCGGAGTTGGTCGGCCGGCAGGTCATGCCGGTGTCCATCTGTTCTCACAAGGCCGCGTTCCGCGGTCACGTCGAGGCCGTGGAGACGCCGGATACCCAGGTGGCGGCCTTCAGGTTCTCGCCGATGACGGCCCGCCGCTCCGCCGTGCAGATCCGCCGACACGACCCCGAGTGCTGGAGGAGTTCCTCGGCGGCTTCCCGGGCCCGTGCCACCTGTCAGGGCTGCCGAGTCGACGGTTTACTCGGGGATTCCGTGTCCCGCTCTCGCCCGGTCGTGGCGGTCCAGGCGGCGAGGAGTTTGAGGCCGTCCTCTGCGGGGGTTCCGGGGGGTGCGCTGTAGACGACCACGCTCAGGCCGCTTTCATCCGGCAGGCTCATGGTCTCCTGGTCGAGTTCCATGTCGCCGACGAGTGGGTGGTGGAGGCGTTTCGTGCTGTCGCGGAAGACGTACACGTCGTGGGATCCCCACATCACGCGGAAGGCGTCGCTGCGGGTGGACAGCTCGCCGATCAGGTTTGACAGCTCCCGGTCGTAGGGGTTCTTCCCCGCCTCGACGCGCAGCGCGCCCACGGCGAAGCGGGCCATCCGCTCCCAGTCGGTGTAGAACCGCGTGGCCGCGGCGTTGAGGAACGCGAACCGGGCGACGTTCGCCCCGCAGGTCGGGTCGTCGTACATCTGCGAGTACAGGGCCCTGCCCAACGGGTTGGCGGTCAG
Source organism: Embleya sp. NPDC005575 (assembly GCF_040605455.1). Lineage (NCBI taxonomy): Bacteria > Bacillati > Actinomycetota > Actinomycetes > Kitasatosporales > Streptomycetaceae > Embleya > Embleya sp. NPDC005575. The sequence goes on from NZ_JBEXCV010000047.1 coordinate 54,410, forward strand.
CGTGTCGAGGCGGTTGTTCATCACGTACGCCGGCAGTTCCGGCATCCTCTCGACGATCCGCGCCACGCTCGGCCGCACCGTCGGCCCCACCGCCCGCTGCTTCGCCCGCGCCCCGGGCGCCGGGCCCGCGGCGCGGGCGAGGTCGTACAGGTACATGCGCTCGGTGTCATCCAGTCGCAGGGCCCGGGCGAGGGCGTCCAGCACGCTGTCGGAGACACCTTTGAGGTTGCCGCGCTCCAGGCGCGTGTAGTACTCGACACTCACCCCGGCGAGCGCGGCGACCTCACCCCTGCGCAGACCGGACACCCGCCGCCGACCGTACTCCGGCAAACCCGCCTGCCCAGGAGTGATCCGGTCGCGCCGAGAACGGAGGAATGCGCCGACCACGTCCCGGTTGTCCATCAGCCCAGGATAGGCAGACGGCGCGACGGGTGGGGGTCCCTGCCGGTACCCCTCACAGCGCGGACTCCCTGCTCTCGGCCGTCTCCCGTTGCATGGTCCTCGTTCCCCTCGGGGCTCGGCCGGCGCGACGAGAAACGGCGCCCCGGTCGACCTTTCTCGTACCGAGTTCCACATGAGGGCTCAAGCACCGAACAAGACCGAAAGGCACACAAGATGAGCAACCGGATCGAGACTGCGACGGAGAGCCCCACGGATGTCGTGCGGGGGCTGTATGAGGCGCTGCGCAAGGGCGACGTGCCGGGTGTCCTGGCGAAGCTCGCTCCCGGGGTGATCGTCGACGAACCGAACCAACTCCCCTACGGTGGTGTGCACCGGGGCCGCGAGGTGTTCGTGCAGTCGATCCTGGGCGTGATGATGGGCTACGCAGACGTCGCCATCACCGATGCCCAGGTGTTCGAGGGCCCGGCCGGTGCCGTCGGAATCCTCACCGGAACGCTCACGGCCCACACCACCGGTGAGGAGTTTGCGCTGACCACGGTCGAAATCCACCAGGTCGAGGACGGCACGGTGCGCAAGATCGACGTCTACCTCAAGAACCCCCACGAACTCGCCGCGTTCTACGTGCGTGCCGAGGCGGGCACCCGCTGACGACATCCGCGCTTCGCAGTCCGGCCGAGTTGCCTCGTGGCAGCGCGAGCAACTCGGCCGACTCGGGCCCGACGCAGGCGTCGCATCGACGGCCCCGGCCGGCACCGGCGATACCGCAGGCGGCCACTCCGACTGCGCGCAGCCACGCGCACGACACAGCGAAGGAAATATCATGACCGGCACCTGGTTCATCACCGGCACCTCCTCGGGCTTCGGGCGACTGCCCACCGAACGCCTCCCGGCCCGGGCGTTCGTCGTCGACCACGACGACAACGTCGTCCTCAAGGCCTCATCCAACGCCACACCGGTGCGACCTCGACGACGAAGCGGACCTCGATGTGTTCGACGACAAGGTGAACGTCCTCACGCCGGCCGAGCGGCTGACGGGTGTACGGGTGACGGAGGAACTCCTGTCAGGGGCGGAGTACTTGCTCGGCCACGTCCGGGAGGACCTCGCCGAGGAGTAGGCCGGCCGCATGTGCCGAGGCCGCGGTCCTGCGACGCCGGGCCGCCGACCCGGACCACGAGGCGCACGGGAATCAATCCCGTATCCGCCCGGCTGGTTGCGTGTGTGTGGAGCCGCACGTCCGCCGCGTCTGCAACCCTTTCTTCGGTGGCGGTGTTCCACAGGTGATGAGCGACATGGCCGAGCAGTTGACCGATCTGCTGGCGGAGGATCTCGATGGCGGCTTCACGGAGCTGGTACGAGTCCACGCCAAAAGCGTGCACGCCTTTCTGCTGCGCGTTACCGGCTCGGCCGCCGAGGCGGACGATCTGGGACAGGACACGTTCCTGCGCGCGTACACGGCGCTGCAGGGGTACCCGCCCGAGCGACGGCGGGCCCTGAGCCCACGTGCGTGGCTGCTGACCATCGCCGCGAACGTCTGGCGAAATCATGTCCGCGCGAGCGTGCGCCGCCCGGTGTCCGCGATGCGCGTGGACGATGCCCGGGACGCCTGGCCGGACGCGCGACCGGGGCCGGCGGAGCGGGCCCTGAACGCGGACGAGCGCAC
>NZ_JBEXCV010000048.1:0-56024 GCF_040605455.1 Embleya sp. NPDC005575
GCGATCGTGATCTTCGACGAGCACGACGTCCCGGTCCGGCTGGCGATCAAGGACTTCGTTGACGACGTCAACATCAGCGACTCCCGGCCGTTCCGACGGTCCCGACGGCCCGGGTGGTCCCGGCGGCCCGCCACGGCGTCCGCGCGGCCCGGTCAACTGGAAGAAACGCATCCTCATCGGGCTCGGCGTCTTCGTCGCGCTCGTGGTGGTCTTCTGCACCGTGACCTACTTCTGGGCCGACTCGAAGATCCAACACGAGGACGTCCTGGACGACTACAAGGGCCGGCCCGCCGCGTCCGAGGGCACCACGTGGCTGATCGTCGGCTCGGACAGCCGCGAGGGCCTGGACGCCACCGATCGCAAGAAGCTGCACACCGGCAAGGCCGCGGGCAAGCGCACCGACTCGATGATGCTGCTGCACAAGGGCAAGGGCGGCACCGCGCTGATCAGCCTGCCGCGCGACTCGTACGTGACCATCCCGGCGTTCAACAAGAACGGCAAGACGGTCAAGGCGCAGGAGAACAAGCTGAACGCGGCCTTCGAGAAAGGCGGCGCGCCGCTGCTCGCGCGCACCGTGGAGACGGCCACTGGCATTCGGCTCGACCACTACGCGGAGATCGGGTTCGGCGGGTTCAACAACATCGTCAACGCGATGGACGGCGTGGACATCTGCCTCAAGGGGCCGATCAAGGACAAGAAGTCCGGCGCGGACCTGGAGGCCGGCTGCCAGACGCTGGACGGCGCGCAGGCGCTCGCCTTCGTGCGCTCCCGCTACTACGACCCGGCGCGCTCGGACCTGGCCCGGATGGAGAACCAGCAGCAGTTCCTCAGCGCGCTGGCGAAGAAGGCCAAGTCGGCCGGCATCCTGCTCAACCCGTTCACTGCGTTCCCGGTGGCCGACGCCTCGCTCGGCGCGGTGACCGTGGACGACGACACCGGCCTGTTCGACCTGTACGACCTGTTCAAGGACATGGGCAGCCTGTCCGGCGGCGACGGTGTCACCACCACGGTGCCGATCGCGGACCCCGGACACGAAGTCAAGGGCGTCGGTTCCACCGTGCTGTGGGACGACAAGGCGGCGAAGGCGCTGTTCCAGGCGCTGCGCGACGGGCGGACCGTGGACGCGCCCAAGCGCTGAACCCGATCGGCGGGGACCGGCGGTCGCACTGGTGATTCGCCGCCTGTCCCCGTCGTTTCGTACCATCGGCACTCGGCCGGGATGTCGGCCGGCGATCCTGCCCCGAGGTGACGAAGTCCGCATGAACGACGCCGCGATAACCGACGCAGACCACACCTTCCAGGTCGATCTGCGCGGTCTGGTCGACCTGTTGTCGCACCACCTCTACTCCAGCCCCCGGGTATACCTGCGCGAGCTGCTGCAGAACGGCGTCGACGCGGTCACCGCGCGGCGGGCCGCGGACGCACAGGCCCCGGCGGCGATCACCATCACGGTGCAGGACGGCGGTCTTCGGGTCACCGACACCGGCATCGGGCTGACCGAGGCCGACGTGCACCGCTTCCTGGCCACCATCGGCCGCAGTTCCAAGCGGGACGCGCTGGAGAGCGCTCGACGCGACTACATCGGCCAGTTCGGCATCGGCCTGCTCGCGTGCTTCGTGGTCGCCGACGAGATCACCGTGGTCACCCGCTCGGCCCGGACGGCGGACGCGCCGCCGGTGGAGTGGAAAGCCGGCGCGGACGGCCGCTACACGGTGCGCACCCTGACCTCCGAGGAGCGCGAAGAGCCGGGCACCACAGTGTTCCTGACGCCGCGTCGGGGCAGCGAGTCGTGGTTCGCCGCGGACCGGGTAATCGAACTCGCCCGCGACTTCGGCGCGCTGCTGCCGTACCCGGTCACCGTCGTGGCCGGCGGCGAGCACACGCCGATCACCGACACCCCGGCGGTCTGGGATCGCGCGTACCCGACGCCGGAGCGTCGCCGGGCCGCACTCGCCGCGTACTGCGAGAGCCGACTCGGCTACACCCCGCTGGACGTGATCGACCTGGACGTGCCCCTCGCGGGCGTGCGCGGCGCGGCGTTCGTGCTGCCGGAGGCGGTCAGCCCGGCGATGCGCGGCAGACATCGGGTGCATCTCAAGGGCATGTTGCTCACCGAGAACGCCGACGGGCTGTTGCCCGACTGGGCGTTCTTCGTGCGCTGCGTCGTGGACACCGACACGCTGCGACCGACCGCGTCGCGGGAGAGCCTGTACGACGACGAGGCGCTCGCCGGGGTGCGGGACGCGCTCGGCGGGCACATCCGGGACTGGCTGGCCCAGCTTGCCGCGCACGACCAGCCGCGGCTGGCCCGGTTCCTGAGTGTGCATCACCTGGGCGTGAAGGCACTCGCCCGGCACGACGACGAGTTGTTGCGACTGGTCCTGCCGTGGCTGCCGTTCGAGACCACCGATGGGCGGATCGCGCTCGACGAGTTCGCCCGGCGGCATCCGGTCGTGCATGTGACGCCGACCGTGGAGGAGTACCGCCAGGTCGCGCCGATCGCGGCGGCGGCCGGGCTGGGCGTGGTCAACGGCGGCTACACCTACGACTTGGACCTGGTCCACCGGCTGGCCGAGATCCGCCCGGGCACCACCGTCACCGAACTCGACCCGGACACCGTCACCGCACACCTGGATTCGGTGGACCCGACCGCCGAACTGGCCGCGGCGAGCTTCCTCGCGCACGCGCGGGCCGCGCTGGACCCGCTCTCGTGCGACGTGTCGCTGCGCACGTTCCAGCCGGTCACGGTGCCCGTGCTGCTGCTCGACGGGCGGGACGCGCGCGGCGAACGCGGTCGGGCCGAGGCCGAACAGGACGCGGCCGGACGCGGCGACGACCTGTGGTCGGGAATCCTGGGCTCGCTGCGCGGGCAGGGTCCGCGTGCGCAGCTCGTGCTCAACCACCTCAACCCGCTGGTCCGCCGGATCGCCGGCCTCGACGATCCCGAACTGGCCAGGGCCGCGGTCGAAGGACTGTACGGCCAGGCCCTGTTGCTCAGCCATCGCCCGCTCACGTCGGCCGAGACCGGCCTGCTCGGCCGATCCTTCCTCGGTCTGCTGGAGCGGGCCGTCCATCAGCCGAACCCCGCCGAATAGGAACCTTGATGGAAATCCGTGACGACGCCGGGTTCTTCGCTGCCCTGGACGCGAACGAGGAACTGCCGTACGGAAAGGCGCGCACCGCCCGCGCCGAGGAGCTGGTGGTGGTCGCCGAGCGGATGGGCAGCGACGAGAACCTCGCGTGGGCCCTGCTGCGGCTGATCACCGCGTACAACTACGGCGGGGAGTCGCCACGTACGCCGGTCCCGCTCTCCCGTCTGCTCAAGCTGTGGGACGAGCACCCCGAGGGCTTCGACGAGCAGCTGACCCATCACCTGTTCTGGGATCTCAAATGGATCACCAGTTCGCTGCTTGCGGTTCCCGAGGTGCCGCTGCCCGCGATCCGGGGCTACCTCGCCGACATGGAACGCCGCTATCGCACCGCCGGGCACAGCCTGCGACCGGTCCACCAGAGCCGGTTCTACCTGGCCCGACACATCGGCGCCGACGCGGAGAGCGCCGAGGCGTTCGACGCGTGGCTTGCGGCCGATCGCGATCGGCTCGCCGACTGCGACGCGTGCGAACGGCGCGAGCAGGCCCGCTGGTTGATCGCGCGGGGCCGGGACGCGGACGCGCTGGAACTGCTCGCGCCCACCCTGGACGGCGCGTTGACCTGTGCCGAGGAGCCGCAGGTCTCGCTGGCCGCGTCGATGTTGCCGCTCGTGCGCGAGGGCGACCCGGATCGGGCGCGGGCACACCACCTGCGCGGCTACCGGTCCGTGCGCGGCAAGGTGAGCACGTACGCGGCGGTCGCCGAGCACATCGAGTTCTGTGCGCTGACCGGCAACGAGGGACGCGGGATCGAGATCCTCGCCGAGCACCGCGCGTGGCTGGAACGCCCGCAGAGCGACCCGTCCGACCACTCCGACTTCCTGGCCGGCGTCGCGGTGCTGCTGCGCCGGCTGGTCGCGGTCGTCGGACCCGAGTTGGTGGTCTTCGAGGACACCTCGGCCGGCGCGCTGCGCGACGCCGTCGAGCGCGAACTGTTCGAGATCGCCGCGCGCTTCGACGCGCGCAACGGGAACGACGCGGTGAGCTCCCGGGTGCGGCTTCGGCTGGCGGCGGTACCGGTGGCGAAGTCGCTGCCATTGGGTCTGCGTTCGGCACGGGTGGCCGCGTCCGGGCCGGTTGCGTCGCCGACGCCCGCGACGGTTTCGGCTGACCGCGACGCTTCGGAACTGCTGGCCTGTGCACGCGACTTGGACAAGCAGGGGCACCCCCGTTCGGATCAGGCGTGGCGGGACTACGCGGCGGCGGCGCGCGACCTGGGACAGGACGTGGGCGCCTTCGCGCTCGCCGCGATCACCGAGGCGGAGGGCGTCGACCTGGTCGACGAGGGCGAGTTCGCGGCCGGCATCGCGGCGCTGACCCGGGCCGCGGCCGGCTATCTGGCCGCGGACGCGCCGGGGCGGGCGGTGGGCGCCGAGGTGCGGACCGCGATGGCCCGGTTCCGGGCCGAGCAGGCCGACCCGGTCGGGCTGTTCGACGCGACTCGGGCCAAGGCCGAGGAGTTGCTGCCGGACGACGCCGCGCCGCTGGCACTGGTGTTGCACCACCGCGCGATCGTGGCCCTGACGACCGGGGCCGACGACATGGACGAAATCCTGACCGAACTGCACGATCTGGGCCGGGACCACGGGCTGAGGCACCGTCAGGCGGCGGCGCTGCACCTGCGCGCGGAGCAGGCGTTGCAGGAGGACCGTACGACGGACGCCGAGGCCGATCTGAGCGCCGCCATCACGCTGTGTCGGGAGGCGGAACGGCCCTGGCTCGCCTGCCGGCCGCTGTTCCTGCGCAGCCAGGTACGGATGCAGGCGGGCGACCCGGCGGCGGCCGAGGCGGACATGCGCGGTGCGCTGGAGGCGGCGGCGTTCTTCGCCGAGCCGCAGTTCCCGGTCGGCCACGCGCTGACCATGCTGGCCAACGCCATCGGAGCGCAGGACCGGCCCGAGGACGCGCTGCCGTTCGCGCTGGAGGCCGCGCACGTCTTCGACGACGAGGGCGACGCGGAGATGGCGGCGGCCTGCCGCGGGGGTGCCGTGGGCATGCTGTTCGGCCTCGGCCGGGACGCGGAGGCCGCGGCGATCCTGGAGGAGTTGCTGCCGGAGATCGAGGCGCACCACGGCCCCGAGTACGCGATGCACGAACGTTGGGCGCTGGGCATGTGCCTGCGTCGGCTGGGCGACGCCCGGGACGCGGCCAAGCACCTGTCGATGGCCGCCGAGGCCGCGACGAAGGTCGCCGATCGGGCGGTCCAGGCGGAGATCGCGGTGGCGGCGGCACACGCGCTGGACGACGCGGGGATGGCCCCCCAGGCGCAAGCCGCGTTCGGCCGCGCGATCGAACTCCTGCGCGCCGAGGGCGACGTGCGCGAGACGGTCCGTGCCCTGCGCGCGAAGGCGTGGAACATCGCCGGGAACACGAACCGGGACGACCCGTCGGGGGTGGACCGGGCACTGGCGCTGTTCGGTGAGGCGCTGCGGGAGTTGGCGGGGGCTGATCCTGGGTCGGGAGCGGGGGCGGAGTCCGGCTCGGAGGCCGGATTCGGTTCGGGCGCCGACGACGATGTGGCGGCGATGATCGCGGTCGAGACGGCCGGTACGCATCACCAGCTCGCCCACCTGCTGGCGCGCGCCGACCGGCTGCATCCCGCGCTGACCGCGGCCGACCGGGCGGCGGCGGCGTATGTGCCGCTGTTGCCGGAGGAGGGCGACGGGTATCTGGACGCGGTGCAACTGGCGTCCCGGATAGAGGCGTTCGGCTTGGAGCAACGGCAGGCGGCGGTGAACCGGTTGAGCGAGGCGCTCACGGTGTGCCGGACGGCCGGTTTCCAGTCCGTCGACGACCTCAGGGAACTGCGGAACGAACTGGCGAAAAACTGAGCGACGGCGCTCGCGGGGCGGGTCCCGTCCGGCCTCGCCAGGCGGGACCGGTCCCGCCAGGCGACCGCGCAGCGCGCGTCGGCGGGTGGCCGCGCCGAGCCGGAGCCCTCGCGACACGACTTCGCCGACCGATCGCCGGACCGGCTCGACCGCCGCTCCCGTACGTCGGTCGGTAGCGGTCCCGTCGCCCGGAGTGCCGTGACGTGGCTCCGGGCTGCGGGAGCGCCGAGTGTGGTGTCAGACCCGCCGGATCACCACGTCGTGCGCGTCGTGGGCAAGGATGTTCGGCAGCACGGGAATCAGGCTGTCGTCCCACCGGAGTTCGAGCAGGGTGGCGTCGCCACTCGCGGCGCCGGGGACGAAGTCGGCGTACGGCTGCTCGGTGGTGCGCCAGGTGTGCGTCCGGCCGTCGCACGTGGCCACCCTGCCACCGATGGTGGCGCGCCGGCCGGCCTGGCTGACGCTGCCGCCGACCAGCACGGGCCCCACGTGGTCGGCGGAGCACCGGTACGCACCCGACAGGGTGATCGCACCGTCGGCCGTCACCCACACGGTCGAATCGAGCGAGACCTGGTCACCCCCGGCGCGCATGTCCCCACGCGGGAGCGTGTGCGCCTGCGCGGCAACGGGCGCGAGCGCGAGCACGAGACCGGCGAATCCGGCGGACAGGGCCATGGCCGTACGGCCGGTAGTGATCATCATGCCGTCGCCAACGATCCCGAACCCGAAAGGTTTCGCCCGCACATACGGACGAGGGAAGCGCCCGCGACGCTGCCGTCCACGGGCGCAGGATCGGCTTCACCGGCACGGGGACGGCCCGGTGTGCTTCGATGCGCCGGTGCCGGCGACTGCCGGCCACCGCACCCTGGGATGGCGAGCTGGGCGCTGCGCACCCCGCAGGCCCAACGATCCGGACGAGGACGCCTTGGTCGAGCGGCTCAAGGCCGGGGACATGACCGGGATGAAGTACGCCGACGACCTGGACGACGCATACCGGAGTACGGGATGAGCCATCGCATCGCTTACGCGCCGGATGCCGAGGTCGAACGCGCCCACCTGTCGCCCGAGCGCCGCAAGTGCGAAGACGGTTGTGTCGTGGAAGACATGGCCGCGTTTCGACCGACGCTGTCCGGCAGTCGCGTGGCCGCCCACGCCGAGACGGGTGACGCGGATCCTGTCCATGACCGGCTCGAACCGGATGCGGCCCGGAAAATGTGTTGCCCGGGCCAGGAGCGGTTGTTACCGTCACCCGGCGCGAGAGACGCGTGATCAGCGGGACAGGGAGGTTGATGAATATGGCTGCCGTCGGCCCTCGTCAGCATGCCCTCGTCCGGCCCGCGCGATAGCAGAGCGCGGCCCGGGTCGTTCCAACGACCAGGAGAAACACGTGTCTTCCGCTTCCTCACCCGCCCATACCGACCTGATCACCGAGCGTCTCGTCCTTCGGCCCTGGACCACGAACGAGGCCACCGCGGTCCTCGACGACATCAGGTCCGCGCACTGGGCGGACGACTTTCCCGCCGAGGGCGATCGCGTGATCGCGGGCCTCTTCGCCCAGCATCCCGACTGGCTCGGCGCGTATGGCCACCGTCTGATCATCGAGCGCGAGAGCGGCTTGCTGGTGGGCTCGATCGGCCTGTTCTGGCCGCCCAGCGAGGGCGTCCTGGAGATCGGCTACGGCATCGTGGCTTCCCGCCGCGGCCGGGGCTACGCCTCCGAAGCCACGCAGGCCCTGGCAGGGTTCGCCCTCGGCGCGCCGGATGTCCACACCGTGTCCGCCAACGTGGAACTGTCGAACCCGCCCTCGGTCCGAGTGCTGGAGAAGGCCGGCTTCCACCGTTGGACCACCGAGGACAACGTGGCTCGGTTCAGGATGACGACGACCTCGAACCACTGACGGCGCTGATTCCCGGGGCCCTGAAGGCATTGCCTTCAGGGCCCCTCCGTAGTCGCGGAGCCGGCATCGAGCCGGCCACCACCGGCGTACGGGCGGGCCGGCTACTTCGGCAGGTTCCGCGCCATCACGATGCGCTGGACCTGATTCGTGCCCTCGTAGATCTGGGTGATCTTCGCGTCCCGCATCATCCGCTCCAGCGGGTAGTCACGGGTGTAGCCATAACCGCCCAACAACTGGACCGCGTCGACCGTGATCTCCATCGCCGCGTCGGAGGCGAAGCACTTGGCCGCGGCGCCGTGGAAGGTCAGGTCCGCGTCGCCGCGCTCGGACTTGGCCGCCGCCGCGTAGGTCAGTTGCCGGGCCGCCTCAAGCTTCATCGCCATGTCCGCGAGCATGAACTGGATGCCCTGGAAGTCGGCGATCGGCTTGCCGAACTGCTTGCGCTCCCGCACGTAGCCCTTCGCGTAGTCGAGCGCACCCTGCGCGATGCCCAGCGCCTGCGCCGCGATCGTCACGCGCGTGTGGTCGAGGGTCTTCATCGCGGTGGCGAAACCGGTACCCTCGGCGCCGATGATCCGGTCGGCCGGAATGCGTACGTTGTCGAGGTAGACCTCTCGCGTCGGCGAACCCTTTATGCCGAGCTTCTTCTCCGGCGCGCCGAACGAGACGCCCTCGTCCGACTTCTCCACCACGAAGGCCGAGATGCCCTTGCTGCGCTTGTCCGGGTCGGTCACGGCCATCACCGTGTAGAACTCGGACACGCCCGCGTTGGTGATCCAGCGCTTGACGCCGTTGAGTATCCACGAGTCGCCGTCGCGCACCGCGCGGGTCTTCATCGCGGCGGCGTCCGAGCCCGCCTCGGGCTCGGACAGGCAGTACGAGAACATCCCGTCACCGCGCGCGACCGCGCCCAGGTAGCGCCGCTTGAGGTCCTCGGAGCCGGACAGCATCAGCGGCATCGTGCCGAGCTTGTTGACCGCCGGGATCAGCGACGAGGACGCGCACACACGCGCGATCTCCTCGATCACGATCACGGTGGCCAGCGCGTCGGCGCCGGCGCCGCCGTACTCCTCCGGGATGTGCACCGCATGGAGATCGTTGGCACTGAGCGCGTCCAGCGCCTCCTGCGGGAATCGGGACTGCTCGTCGACCTCGGCGGCGAACGGGGCGATCTTCGCCTCCGCGAGGGCGCGGACCGACTCGCGGAGCATGTCGTGCTCCTCGGAGACGCGAAAGAAGTCGAAGTCTTTTCGTCCGGCCACGGGTGCCTACCTCTCAGCAGAAGAGTGTGCAGCGTTTTATTACCGCTCAGTAAACAACACTGGCGTCCACAATTATTCAGCCGCACCCTGTTCGAGCTCGCATCGGCATGGCCACGGTTCGGCGACGGCGCCCCGATCGCGGCCGATACGATCCAGGTCCCGCCCCATCCCTCCGACGAAGAAGTCAGGTGACGTACGTGGCACCCCGCATCACGGTCATCGGTACCGGCTACCTGGGCGCCACGCACGCTGCGTGCATGGCCGAGCTGGGCTTCGAGGTCCTCGGGATGGACGTGGATCCCGACAAGGTGGCCACCCTCGCGAGCGGTCGGACGCCGTTCTGGGAACCCGGGCTCGAAGAGCTGATGGCCCCGCACGTGGCATCGGGACGGCTGCGCTTCACCACGGACATCGCCGAAATCGCCGAGTTCGGCGACGTGCACTTCGTGTGCGTGAACACGCCGCAGCGCAAGGGCGAGTTCGCCGCCGACGTGTCCTACGTCGACGCCGCCGTGGACGCGCTCGCCCCGCTGCTGCGCCGCCCGTGCCTGGTCGTCGGCAAGTCCACCGTCCCGGTCGGCACCGCCGAACGGCTGACCACCCGGATCACCGAGCTCGCACCGGTGGGCACCGAGGCCGAGCTGGCCTGGAACCCCGAGTTCCTGCGCGAGGGCTTCGCCGTCCAGGACACCCTGCACCCGGACCGGCTGGTGATCGGCGTGCGCTCGCAGCGGGCCGAGGACACACTGCGCGAGGTGTACGCGACCCTGCTCGGCGAGGGCGTCCCGCTCGTGGTGACCGACTTCGCCACCTCCGAGCTGGTCAAGACCGCCGCCAACTCGTTCCTGGCCACCAAGATCTCGTTCATCAACGCGATGGCCGAGGTCTGCGAGGCGGCCGGCGCCGATGTCGAGCAGTTGTCCCAGGCGCTCGCCTTCGACCCGCGGATCAACGGCCGCTTCCTCAAGGCCGGGCTCGGCTTCGGCGGCGGCTGCCTGCCCAAGGACATCCGCGCGTTCATGGCCCGAGCGGGTGAACTGGGCGCCGACCAGGCACTCACCTTCCTGCGCGAGGTGGACGCGATCAACATGCGCCGCCGGTTCCGGATGGTCGACCTCGCCCGCGAACAGTGCGACGGCAGCTTCCTGGGCCGCCGGGTCGCCGTCTTCGGCGCCGCCTTCAAGCCCGACTCGGACGACATCCGCGACTCGCCCGCGCTCAACGTCGCCGCCCAGGTGCAGCTCCAAGGCGGCGAGGTGACCGTGTACGACCCCAAGGCGATGGACAACGCCCGGAAGATGTACCCGGGCCTGACCTACGCGGACACCGCCTTCGACGCCGCCCGCGGCGCACACGTGGTGCTGCACCTGACCGAGTGGTCGGAGTTCCGCGAGATGGATCCGGCCGTGCTGGGCGAGATCGTCGCGGAACGGCGGGTACTCGACGGGCGCAACGCCCTCGACCCGGTGCGCTGGCGCGGCGCAGGATGGACGTACCGGGCACTCGGTCGCCCCTGAGTAGCCGGCCCGCCTCGGGGGCACACTCACCCGGCTGACGGCGCCGCGCCGTCCGTCGGTCGGGGGCACCGCGAGCAGCGAGACAAGGATTGCGAGGTCATCAGCATGCCGTACGGCGACGAGGCCACGATCCGACGGATCCTCGACACACACACGTGGGCGGTGGTGGGACTCAGTACCAACTCCCACCGCGCCGCATATGGAGTAGCCGCGTTCCTCCGTCAGTGGGGAAAGCGCGTCGTACCCGTGCACCCGAAAGCCGAGACGGTGCACGGCGAGCAGGGTTACGCCACGCTCGCCGAGATTCCCTTCCCGGTGGACGTGGTCGACGTGTTCGTCAACTCGGACCACGCCGGCGACATCGCCGATCAGGCCGTGAAGATCGGCGCGAAGGCGGTCTGGTTCCAGTTGGACGTGATCGACGAGAGGGCCTACCGGCAGGTCCGCGACGCGGGCCTGGACATGGTGATGGACCGCTGCTCCGCGGTGGAACTCCAGCGCATCACCATGACGGGCGCGGGCCGGTCCTGACCCCGGGAGCCGGGGCCCGAGCAATCCGTCGGGCCCCGAAACCTCGGTGCTAGGACCCGACCCGCTCGCGCAGCTTGCGCCCCTTCTCGGTCGCCTGTGCCTTCAGCTCGGCCTGGAACGCGGTCATCCGCGCCAGCAACGCCGGATCGTGCGCCGCCAGCATCCGCACCGCGAGCAGCCCGGCATTGCGCGCGCCGCCGATCGAGACGGTGGCGACCGGCACCCCGGCCGGCATCTGCACGATCGACAGCAGCGAGTCCATGCCGTCCAGGTACTTCAGCGGTACCGGTACGCCGATCACCGGCAGCGGGGTGACCGACGCGAGCATCCCGGGCAGGTGCGCGGCGCCGCCCGCGCCCGCGATGATCGCCTTGAGACCACGTTCGGCCGCAGTCGTGCCGTACTCGATCATCTCCTGCGGCATCCGGTGCGCGGAGACCACGTCGGCCTCGTACTCGATCCCGAATTCGTCCATGACCTGCGCGGCGAGTTCCATCACCGGCCAGTCCGAGTCGGACCCCATGACGATGCCGACGACGGGCTGCGTGCTCATTCGGTGATGTCCCCTCGGAGGTAGTCGGCGGCGTGCCGGGCGCGCTCGCGCACGTCGTCCAGGTCGTCGCCGCACACGGTGACGTGCCCGACCTTGCGGCCGGGCTTCACGTCTTTGCCGTACATGTGCACCTTGACCCCGGGATCGCGGGCCATCACGTGCAGGTACGGACGGTACATGTCCGAATAGTCGCCGCCGAGCACGTTGACCATCACGGTCCACGGCGCCCGGGCGCGCGGGTCGCCCAGCGGCAGGTCCAGCACCGCGCGCAGGTGGTTCTCGAACTGTGAGGTGAGCGCGCCGTCGATGCTCCAGTGCCCGCTGTTGTGCGGGCGCATGGCCAGCTCGTTGACCAGGATCCGGCCGTCGACGGTCTCGAACAGTTCGACCGCGAGGTGCCCGACGACCCCCAGCTCGCCCGCGATCGACAACGCGATCCGCTGCGCCCGGACCGCGATGTCCTCGGCCAGGTTCGGCGCGGGCGCGATCACCTCGCGGCACACGCCGTCCACCTGGATCGACTCGACCACGGGATAGGCCACCGCCTGCCCGTGCGGCGAGCGCACCACGCACGCCGCCAGCTCGCGGGTGAAGTCGACCTTCTCCTCGGCGAGCACCGGCACGCCGGCCGCGAACGGCACGGCGGCCTCCTGCTCGCCGCGCACTATCCACACGCCCTTGCCGTCGTAGCCGCCGCGTGTGGTCTTGAGCACCACCGGCCAGCCGCCCACCTCGGCCGCGAACGCCGCCACGTCCGCCGGATCGGCCACGATCCGGTTGCGCGGGCACGGGACACCGATCTCGGCCAGCCTGGCCCGCATCACGCCCTTGTCCTGGGCGTGCACGAGCGCCTGCGGGCTCGGCCGAACGGCGACGCCGTCGGCCTCGAGAGCCTCCAGGAGCGCGGTGGGGACCTGCTCGTGGTCGAACGTGACCACGTCACAGCCTTGCGCGAAGCGGCGCAGGTCGGCGAGGTCGTCCTCACTGCCGAGCACGACGTCGCCCACGACCTGGGCCGCGGATTCGGACGGGGATGCGGCGAGTACGCGAAAGCGGGCGCCGAGCGGGATTGCGGCCTGGTGCGTCATGCGGGCGAGCTGGCCGCCGCCGACCATGCCGACGACTGGGAACGTCACGGGGGAAGGGTACCGACCCGACCCGCACGACCGTGGCGGTGGGCGTTGCGGGCGGCCTTCGGGCGAGCCGAGCCTGCCAAAACGGCATGCGCCACACGTGCCGAAAGATGTTCCGGTGAAGAGTCTGCAACAGGAGAGAGACCGTGTGCCGATGCCGAGCGGCTGCGACGGCTACCCTCGTCGGGTGAGTCGTCATGCCCGCAGTTCCCATGGTGCCAAAGGAGAGTCCGTGCCTTCGCCTGTCGGCGCCCCCACCGACCCGTCCGTCGGACCGCCGCCCGGCCGGATCGCACGCATCCGTTCCGAGGTCACCCAGTTCCTGATCGCGGGCGGGCTCGCCTACGCGGTGGACGTCCTCGTCTTCAACCTCGGCCTCTCACTCGGCTTGAGCGGGGTCGTGGCGAAGATCGTCTCCTCGATCCCGGCGACCATCGTGGCCTACGTCGGGAACCGATACTGGACCTATCGGCATCGGGACCGCACCGGCGTCGGGCGCGAATACACACTCTTCTTCGTGTTCAGCGCGATCGCTGCGGGCATCCAAGCGTCGAGCGTGTTCGTCTCGCACACTCTGATGGGCTACGAGAGCAAGCTCGCCGACAACATCTCGGCGAACATCGTCGGTATGGCTCTCGGCACGCTGTTCCGCTTCTGGGCATTCCGTACCTGGGTGTTCAAGCACAAACGACCCGGCAGCGCGCCGGTCGTCGAAGGTGGCATGTCGTGAAGGCGCTCCGGAATTGGTACGACCGAGTCGGACACCTGCTGCGCGAGACGCTGAAGTTCGGCGCCGTCGGCGGATTCGGCGTGATCGTCAACGTGATCGTGTTCAACATCTGCCGTAACCACCTGGGCCTGGCCTCGGTGCGCTCGTCGGTGATCTCGACCGCGCTCGCGATCATGGTGAACTACCTCGGCAACCGCTACTGGGCCTTCCGGCACCGTACGTCGACGGACAGTCGACGCGAGTTCGTGCTGTTCATGGCGTTCAGCGGGGTCGGCATGGCGATCGAGGCGGGCACCGTGGCCTTCTCGCACTACTGGCTCGGCTACCCCTCACTGCTCGCCGACAACGTCGCGAAGTACGCCGTCGGCCTGCCACTGGGCACCCTGTTCCGCTTCTGGTCCTACCGCACCTGGGTCTTCACCGGAACGCACGCCGACCGCAAGCCGGTCCGGGTCGTCGCGGCGCCGACCACCGAGAACGCCAAGCCCGACCGCCGACCGGCAGCCCGCGGTCGAGCCCGCGGCGGAGCCCACCTGGACACCGAGGCCGCCCGCCTGGTCGAGGACGAAAGCGAAACCTCCCGGGCCTGAACGCACCCACCGCCCAACCCCTCCGAGCCCCTGTCCGCTCCTCACCCGGGCGGATCCTCCGGGTGCGCCGCCAGGAATACCGCGAACACCGGTGGGCGCTGCTGGAGCAGCTCCAGGCGGCCGCCGTCCGCCTCGGCCAGGTCACGGGCGACCGCGAGCCCCAGACCGGTCGAATTGTGGCCGCTGACCGCCCGCTCGAACACCCGCGCACCCAACTCGTCCGGCACTCCCGTGCCCTCGTCCTCGACCTCGACCACCACCGACGTGCCGGTCGTACGCGTGCGGATGTTCACCCCGCCCGCGCCGTGCATGAGCGTGTTCTCGACCAGCGTCGCAAGCACCTGGGACAGCGCCCCGGGGGTGGCCACGGCGGTCAGGCCGCGCTCCCCCTCGACCCGGATGCTGCGTCCGGCCTCGCGGAAGTTGGGTCGCCACTCGTCGATCTGCTGCTGGATCACGTCGTCCACCCGGACGGTGACCGCGGACATGTTGCGCGGGTCGCGACCGGCGCTGCCGCGCCGACTGCTGGTCAGCAGCCGCTGCACCACATCGGTGAGCCGCTCGACCTGGGACAACGCGATCGCGGCCTCCTCCTTGACGATCTCCGGATCCTCGGTCGCGATGATCTCCTCCAGCCGCATGGACAGCGCCGTGAGCGGCGTGCGCAGCTGGTGGGAGGCGTCTGCGGCGAGCCGGCGCTCGGCGGTGAGCATCCGCGCGACCCGCTCGGCACTTTGGTCCAGCACCTCGGCGACGCGATCCAGCTCGGGTACGCCGTACCGGCGGTGCCGGGGCCGGGGGTCACCGGAGCCGAGCCGTTCGGCGGTCTCGGCCAGGTCGGTCAGCGGGCGGGCGAGCCGGCGGGCCTGCCACACCGCGAGGGCCGCGGCCGCGGCGACGGCGAGCAGCGCCACGCTCAGGATCAGCAGGAGGGATTCGCGGATCTTGCCGGTGACCCGCTCGCGCGGCTCGCCGACGGTGACCGAGTCGCCCATCTCGCCGTGCATGTCCTTCTCGAAGACCCGGCCGCTCGGCTTGTCACCGATCACCAGCGGGGGTTCCCCGGGCAGCCGCACGATCGCGTAGCGATGCGGTTCGATCTGCCTGTGCAGCAGTTCCGCGTCCGAACGTTCGCCGGAGGCCAGTCGCAGCTCGACGACCTCCAGGATGCGCGCGGCCTCGGCCTTGAGGCTGTCGCCCGCACTGTTCTCGATCGCGTGGGTCTCCACGAACGCCAGCGGCACGCCGAGCACGGCCACGACGACCAGGACCACGCCGAGCGTGGTGTTGATGAGCCTGCGACGCAAGGTTGGTCCCGTCAGCTTTCCGGGGTCGGCTCCGGAGTCGGCTCCGAGATCGCCACCTGCGAAGTCGGCCCGGCCGCCCGAGGTCAGCTCTTCTCGAAGCGAAAGCCCACGCCGCGCACGGTGGTGATGTAACGCGGGTTGCCCGCGTCGTCACCGAGCTTCTTGCGCAGCCACGAGATGTGCATGTCCAGCGTCTTGGTGGAACTCCACCACGTGGTGTCCCACACCTCACGCATCAGCTGGTCGCGGGTGACCACCCGGCCGGCGTCGCGCACCAGCACCCGGAGCAGGTCGAACTCCTTGGCGGTGAGCTGAAGCTCCTCCTCGCCGATCCAGGCGCGATGCGAGTCGACGTCGATCCGCACGCCGTGCACCCCCTGACCGACGTCGGCCGCGCCGCGCCGGAGCAGCGCGCGCACGCGCGCGAGCAACTCGGCGAGCCGGAAGGGCTTGGTGACGTAATCGTCGGCGCCGGCGTCGAGGCCGACCACCGTGTCCACTTCGTCGGCGCGCGCGGTCAGGACCAGAACCGGGAAGCCGTGCCCCTCGGCACGCAGCCGCCGGCACACCTCCAGGCCGTCCATCCCGGGCAGACCGAGGTCGAGGACGAGCAGGTCCACCCCGCTCTGCGCGGCGCATTCGAGAGCGGTTGGGCCGTCCTCGCGCACCTCGACCTCGTAGCCCTCTCGGCGCAACGCACGCGCGAGCGGTTCGGAGATGGATGCGTCGTCCTCGGCGAGCAGTACGCGGGTCATGACCTTGATGTTACTGAGCCGTGGGCGCGAGGTTGACGAGCTCCGCCCGACAGACCTGCGGGGGCCGGGAATCGCCAGGGATTTTTCCCTGATCGAGGGAGTCCCGACGACCGGAATACTCGGACCGATCGGGGCGCTCGGATCGATCCGGGGCCTGGCAGCAGTCGCGGCGCTCGGGCCGATGGGGAAATCGAGGCGCGGTCGAGGCGTCGGGGAGCGGTCACCATTCGTCGTCCTCGTGCCGACGCCACGAGTACAACATCGTGGCCGCCGCCATCACCAGGATCAGTGCCCCGACCACGATCAGCACGATCGTCCCGCCGGAGACCTCCCCGTCGTCCTCGCCGCGGCTTTGGGCCTCGATGCCCACCCCGCTCGCCTTGCCCGCTTCCTGACCAACCCCGTCCGGGCTCGCGGCCGGGCTCTCCGCACGCTGTGAAGCGCTCTGTACGGACGTCTCGCCCACTGCCGGAGGTTGCCCGGCACCGGAGCCCGCCGGGCTGCCCTGCGGCCCCTCCGAAGCTCTCCCCGCCGAATCGACCTTGAGGGTCGTCGCGGGCGGCGCGGGAGCGGTCGGGAAGCACGTGGTGATCTGGTCGCCGAAGATCGCGGTACTGGTGACCATCTTGCCCGGCGCGATCCTGATGTCGCCCTTGGCATCGAGCGGCACGGTGATCTCGCCCTCGTAGGGCGGCACCACGATCTGCGCGGGCGTACCCGGGATGTCCACCCGCATCTTCGGCCCCTGAAGCGTGAGTTCGCCGCTCGCGCCGCCGGACAGGATGAGCTGGATCGACGGGGTCAACGGGGTGCCCGGGAACGGCAGCGGGCTGGTCGCGGGACTGCCGCCGAGGGTGACCTTGATCTTCACCTTGTCGCCGGGTCGGACCGGTTCGGTCGGCGCGTCCAGCGAGATCTGCTGCGGACCGTCCACGGCGGGCTGATCCAACGGGATGACGCAGTGCACCTGCACGATCAGCGGTTCCGCCGCGCCGGCGGGTGGAGCGAGTGCGAGCGCCGAACCGACCGTGCAGCCCAGGGCGAGGACGGCGCTCGCCATGCGTGGAGCCCAGAGAGCCATCGGGAGTCGCGTTCCTTCTCGTGGGTGTGGAAGCCGGTGGGAGAGACGAGATGAGGATGGGTGAGGAGTGAGGTGCGGCGGTCGGAACTGTTCCGCGACGGCGGAATATAGCCGAAGGGTCCCCCGACCGGGTGAGGACCGGCAAGGGGACCCTTCGAATTCGGATCAGCTGGGTTCAGCCATCGCGGCCACTACGACGCCGAGTTGCCGCCGCGTGCGGACCGGACGTCAGACCTGGTTGCGAATCCGTCGCCGGTAGGGCACGAACAACATCAGCGCGATCGCACCGAGCACGGCGGTGCCGGCCGCCATCGCGAACGCGGTCATGCCGCCGCCGGAGGCCCCGGTGTGCGCGAGGTCGCCGGTGGCGCCACCGGTGGTGGTGGTGCCGCCGTTGCTGTTGGCGCTGCCCGAGGGAGACTGGGTCAGACTGGGCGGCGGCGGGCTGCCCGCGTCACCCTTCGCCTTGAGGGTGGCCGAGACGTCGGTGGACGTGACCTTGCAGTCGGTGTAGGTGTCGATTTCCAGTGCACCGAACTTCGCGTGCGTGTCGATCCGCAAGGCGCCCGGGCTGAACGAGAAGTCGCCACCGCCCCAGACGGAGAACTTGCCGGTGAGCGGCCCGTCCACCTTCAGCGGGTCGCCCGGCTGGGGGTCGGCTTCCTTCGCGGCGCCGACCACGTCGACGGTGCGCTTGTTGTCGCCCTGCACCACGTCGATGGTCAGCTTCGGCGTGTACTTGATGTGCGCCGCCGGAATACCGGCCGGAACACTGCCCACGACGTTGTCCTTGAACGACGCCGAGATGTCGAGATTGTCGCCCTTCTTGGCGGTGCTCGCGACCTTGACCGTGATGCCGAACGTCGGCGTGGTGTCCGGGATGGTGACCGGCGACTCGAAGGTCTTGCACGCGTACTTGACGTTCACCTCACGGCCGTTGGGCGGGCCGGGCGGCTCGTCCGTCGGAGGCGTGGTGGTCGGCGGAGCCGTGGCGTTCTTGTCGACCAGGATCTTGCCGAGCTTCGGAGTGCCGTTGACGGCGCACGGCACGTCGACCACGGCCTTCAGCAGCAACTTGGTCGGCGTGATGTCGATGTCGCCCGTGGCGTCGGCCGGCACCTTGATCTTCGCGTCGAAGTCGGGGAGCGTGATCGGCTCGCCCTTGGTGACCTGTACCTTGCCGGGCTCCCCGACGATCTTCAGGTCCTGGGTCGAACCCCCCGACGCCTTGGCGTCGAACGTCGCGTTGAAGGGCACCGGATCCTTGAGCGTCTCCGGCCCCTTGACCGGGGTGGCGCCCATCTTCACCTTGACCGTGGCCTCGCCGCCCGGAGCGGTCTTGGTGGTCGGCATCTCCAACGTGATGTTGAAGTCGTCGGTGACGTCCGGCGCACCGGGCGGGTACGGGATCTTGCAGGTCATGTTGACCTTGACCGGGTCGGCCGCGTGTGCTGCGGGCGCAAACGCGACCATGCCGGTGCCACCCGCCACCAACATGCCGCCGATCGCAGCCGTGGCGAGTCTTGTCTTTGCCTTGCTCATCAGGTTGTGCTCCCTTCGTCGGGGCGGGACTCACCCCGTCGTGTTGGTCAGCTGAGCGTGAGCGTCAACGTCGCCGAGTAGCTCTCGGCGGATGTGTTCCGGTCGGGCAGCCGCAGGGTCAGCTCCGCGCCGACGTCGAATTCACCCCCCGTGACGCTCGGTGATGACGATGTCGAGCACAGGGTCGCCGTACGGCTCGACTGCGCCCGGTTTCCGGGCTTCGCCGAGCTGGGATAGGGGCCGCGTCCCGGGTGGGGCGTGCAATACGGATCCCAGACGAGGTTGTGTGCCTCGATCCGAGTTCCGTCCTCCGCCCGGAAGTCGGACATTGCGCCGGTGAGGGTCCACCCGTTGCGCGACCCGCGAAAGTCCTGGACCAGCATCGGATTCAGCGCACCCTTGGCGGTGCCGCTGGTCCGGTCCACGGTGAGCCTGCTCTGTCCGGCATTGGGTGTACTGACCGCCAGAACACCCGGGTTGACGTTGCCGTCCACCCGGGCCGGAGAGCTGGGTTGCTCGACCTTCGTGTCCCAGTCGAGGTCTCCCGCGCCGGGTACCGATCCGCCGCCGTCGCCCCCGTCGGACCCGGAGGCATCCGGGCCGGTCGAAGTGTCGCTCGGCGGAGCGGAGTTCGTGTGGTCACCGGCGGTGGTCGGTGCCGGTCGGTAGGTGCCGCCGCCACTCGGGCCCGCCTGGTCGGTGACGTTGGTGTGCGACGGGCCCAACTCGCCGCCGCCCGGCCCGTAATAGAACACGAGCACGGTGCCGACGACGGCGGTCGTGGCGATCAGGGCGCCGAGCCCCCTGCGGGGTCGTGTGGTCATCGCTCGGACCCCCCGGACTCGGCGGCACGGGGATGGTCGTCCTCGCCGGGCTCGGAACCCGCGTACAGCGGACCGCCGATCACCATCGTCTCGACCATCGAGCGGACCGGGCGCTTGCTCAGGTCCACCGGCTCGGCCCCGGCTTCGGCCGGGCGTCGGTTGGCCGTCCTGGGATCCGACCCGCCGTCATCCGCCTTGTCCTCGGCGGACTTTCGGTTCTTGTCGTCCCTGGTCAGCCGGGACGGCGCCTCGGCCAGCCCGACTTCGCGTTCGCGCTCGCTCGTGCGGCGGGCCCGCTGCTCACCGATCAGTTCGACGATCCGCAGGAACAGCCGCCAGGCCGCCACCGGGATCACGATCACCAGGAGTGCGCCGAAGATGTAGACGCCCCACGGACGACCGACCTCCAGGGCCTGTTCGTCCACGATCTGGTTGTCGTAGGTCACCCGCCAACTGAAGGTGCCGTGCTGACGGGGATTCAGTTCCACCGGAAGCGAGATGGTGGTGCGCTTGCCCGGCGGGATGGTGACGTGCGACTCGTAGTTCTCCCAGGTCGGTGCGTAGACCCCTTCGTAGAAGCCGATCCGGAAGGTGGGGTTGATGATGGCCGATTGACCCATGTTGCCCACCTCGATCCGGAACCGGCGCTGCACGGGCGAGCCGAACCAGGTGAAGATCGAGTCCTCGCCGACCATGGCGCTGTCGATGAAGACCAGCCGACCGGGCGTCTTGACCGTCACCGGCAGCGGAGCGTACGGCGCGCCGTCGATCTCCAGCGGCACGCTCGCGTCCTTGGGCGGGCCGTTCATGATCACCGCGATCCGGACCACGCACGGGCACGGGGAGGGCGGGATGGCGGCGGTCAGGGTGATCGAGACATTGCCGACCGCGTCCACGGTCCCGCTCGCGGCACTGGCCGCGGCGCAGTTGACCGTGCCGCGCAGACCGTTCTCCCCGCAGATGCTGGCCTGGAGGAGGGATCCGGGGGTCCAGTCGCCGCCGACGACCGAGACCTTGTCCCCGGCCGCGACCTTGCCCGGGTCGATCGACGCGCTCGGGGCCGCGGCCGGCGCCGGGTCCGCCGCACGCGCGGGCGCCGTGCCGCCCAGGGCGACCAGCCCCGACAACAGCACGGCGATCAGCGCGAGGGCGGCACCGCGGGCGCGGCCGACCCGAACTGCGTGACGAACCCGGTTGAGCACGATCAACGGCCGACCCCCGCGGAATCGGCGGAGTCCTCGGCGGCCGGCGCGTCCGCGCGCGGGCGGGCCGGGGGCTGCTTGCCCTTGGGGCGCTTCGCGGCCTTCTTCGCGGGCTCGGCGGCGGGCTCGGCGGGCTCGGCCTCGGCAGCCGGGTCGGTGGCGGGCTCGGCGGCCGGCTCGGCGGCGGCCGGCGTGGCGGATGCTGCGTCGATTTCGGAGGGTTCAGCCTCGGAGGCCGCATCAGAGGCCGCCTTCGCAATGGCGGAAGCCTCCCCGGCGGCCTTCCCCACAGCGGGAGTCGCCTCGGCATCCGCGTCGCCGGCCACAGCCGCACCGGCGGCCGACTCGGCCTCGGCGGCCTTGTCGTCGGCCGCGGCGCCCTCGGTCGCCGGCGTCTCGTTCAGCTCGGCATCGACCTGCTTGTCGTCGGCCTGTTCGACCGCAGCCGACTCGTCCTCGCCCGCCGCGACGTCGGCCGGCTTGTCCTGGGCCTGCTCCGCCTTCGCATCCTTCGCGATCACGACCGGCCCGCTCTCGGCCGGCGTCTCGACCCCGCTTTCCTTCTCGCCCGGCGTTGCGGCGTCCGCGGACTCCCCGGAAGTCTCCGCCGACGCCGACGCCTTGGTGGATTCGTCCGGCACCGCGGCCGGCGCGGGCGCGGCCTGCGCGTGCTCGGCGACGGTCTCGCCGGCCGGCGCGGGCGCGGCCGGAATCGGCGGCAACACGGTCGTGTCGTCGGTCGGGCCCGCCGGGCCGCCGGGCTCGGCCGGATCCCCGCCGTTGCCCTTGCCCTTGCGTCCGTTGCGCCACACGCCCCAACCGATGCCGGCGACCAGCAGGATGGCGGCCAGGGTGAGCAGGCTGGGCCACGGCACGGCCGTGTACGAAGCGCTCGCGTCGTCCTTGAGGTTCTGGTCCGCGACGACGCCGTCGACCTTGACGGTGACGTGGTCCAGTCGCGGCGCGTCCTTCCACTCGATGACCTTCTCGACGGTCGAACCGGGCAGGATCTCGGCGCCCTCGTCGGACTTGCTCATCAGCTCGCTCCCGAACAGGCCCTCGGCCTTGAGCTGGAACTTGGGGCGCAGGATCACGTTGCCCCGGTTGATGACCCGGTAGGTGATCTTCGCCTTGCTCGAACCGAAGAACTCGTGGAAGCCCGCGTCCCGCTTGACCTCGACCTTTTGGATATCCATCGCCGGCAGCGCGTCACCCTGCACCCGCAGGTACACCCGAGCGCCGATCTGCCGCTGGATGTTGACCTTGATCTGGCCCTTCTGCTGGGTGCCCTCGATCGCGGTGTTGAGCGCGACGATGGCGCCGGGGTGGTCACCGGGCGTCGCGTTCGGCGGGATGACGATGTTGAACGGGACCTGACGCTTCTCCCCCGGCTGCAGGGTCAGCGTCTGGTTCTCCGGCGCCACCTGGATCCAGGTACCGACGTCCTTCTGCTTGTCGGTGACCGTGCGCAGCGCGAAGCCGCCGTCGCGCGGCGTGTTGTACGCGTCCGCGCCGAACAGCTTCATGGTGAGCGGCGCCTGGCTCGTGTTGTGCAGGGTCACCACGTCGGGGACGGTGGTGCCGGCGGCGCCTTCGAGGAAGAAGTAGCGACGGGCGTTCTGGCTCGTGCCGTCGGGCACGTACGGGTCGACCGACCATTCGCCGTTGCCCGCGGCCGACGCGGGGGTCGGCGCGACCAGCGTCAGGGAAGCGAACAACGTGGCCAGCACCGCGAACAGGGTGGCCAGGGATCGGATACGTCCGCCTTGCCGGCGGCTCAGGGGGGCCGGGGTGCCCGTCATCGGTGTCTCCAGCTGGTCTGTGTGCTGCGGATCGAAAGGGCCGGCTTCGGGAGCGGATCCGAAGGGCCCGCGCTGTGTGCCTGGATGGTGCGTGCGCGGATCGCACGAGTGCGGTGTGGGCGGGACGGGCCGGCTGCCCGCCCCACCCTCCGCTCTGCGTCGATCCGCAGCGGCCCGCTCCGGCGGACCGTGCGCCACGGATGGTTTTCCGTGACGCACGGTCCCCTGGTGTCGAGGCCGTTCGAGGTCTCCGCGCCGGACGGGTCCGGCCGGAGATTTCGATCAGGAGATGGAGAGAGTGAGCGTCGCGCTGTAGTTGCCGGGTGCCTGGTAGGCCGGGACCGCGAGGGACAGACCCGCGTCGGCCTTGAACGTGCCGCCGGTGACATCCGCGTTGGGCGCGGACGCCAGGGTGGCGCCGGTCTTGCCGATCGGACCCGTGCTACCGGCCACCGCCTGGCTCGGCGAACCCTCGCCGGGCGTGATCTTCGGAGTCCAGGAGAACTTCTCCGCCGCGATGGTGCCGCCCGCGCCGTTGCTGAAGTCGGTCACCGCACCGGTCAGCGTCCAACCGGTGGAGCCACCGCGGTAGTCCTTGACCGTCACCGTGTTCAGCGCGCCGGTCATGTTCTGCTCGGTACCGTTCAGGGTCACGTCGGAGAGCTTGATCCCGCCGTTCTCCTGGGAGATCGTCAGGGCGCCACCGGCGATCGTGCCGGTGAGGTCCTGCTTGAGCGAGCCGGTCGGGGGGTTGCCGTCGACCGTGAAGGGCGCGCCTGCGGACAGCGTGCCGGTGGTGTCCTCGGAGGCCGCGATCAGCGTGGTGTCGGCCTTGGTGACCTTCACCTTGGCAGTGAACTTGCCGTCGGCGCCCGCCTTCGCCATCACCAGACCGGGAACGTCCGGCTGCTGAGCGGCGTTGGTCGGGATCACGTACACATCCGCGCCGGGCGTGTAACCCTCGCCGGCGACGGTGACCTCGGTGCCGACCGGCCCGTGCGTCGGGTCCAGGGTGAGCTTGCGCGGGTTGCTCGGCACATCGGCCTTGACCGAGACGTTCGACGTCTTGGACTTGTCGCCGACGGTGACCTTGAGCTGGTACGAGCCGTCCGCGACGGTCGCGCCGATCGTCGCGGTGCCGGCGAGCGCACCATCCGTGACCGTGAGCGCGCCGGTGACCTTGGTCGCGTCACAGGCGTTGCCGCTCGCGTCGCACAGTTCGACCGTGGGCGTACCCGCGGGCCAGTTCGTCCCGGCGACGGTGAGGGCACCGCCGGGCTTGACCTGTCCGGGCGTGGTGGTCAGGGTCGGGTTTTGCGGCGGGGCGTCGGCGACCTTGTAGGAGGCGACGACCCCGTTGTTGCCGGTCACCTGACAGGTGGCCGTGGTGATCTTGTTGGGCTGGCCGGCCAGATAGACGTCCAGTGCGAACGTCTTGAGCGTCAGGTCGATCCGGGTGCCCGGCGCGGCCTGCGGAATGGCCAGGTCGGCGGTGAACTCCGGCGGGTTGATGCCCTGGGTGGGCCCGATGTCCGCGGTGAACTTCGGTGCGGTAAGCGTGACTTCGCCGCCGGTGCTCAACGTGAAGGTGTACTGGCCGACGAAGCCGATACCCGGGAACGGGGTGTCCGTCCGCAGCGGGTTCTCGCCCGCGTCGACCTTGGCCTGCACCGTCCCCGGTGCCGAGCCGGTGTCCGGGGTGAGCGAGACGTCGAACGTCTGCTTACCGGACTTGTTCCAGTGCAGGATCGGCTCGGTGCAGTTCAGATCCGGATTCACCGAAGCGGCGGAGGCCATCGGCGCACCCGCCACCAGTCCCGCGGTGCCCGCGATCACCGCGACGCCGAACGTCGCGACGACCTTCTTGCTGGGTTTGAACATGTGGTGCTGCTCCCTTCAGGGGGTTGCCACCGGCCGCCGGGGGCGGGGTGGTCGAACACCACACCGGAGCGGGTGCCGAGGAGCGTCGCACTACCGTGAGCCCGGCGCTCCGGTGCCGTACCTGCGCGGTCGCCTCGCTCCAGATCCGTTGCACACGGCCGAGGCGGCCGTCCCGCTGTCCGTCGATTCCCTTGCGGGACACGGACCCTGAGCCACAAATTGAAACCTGTTGCAGATTCTGGCGTGCCATTCACGCGCGATCCCGCCGCATAGTCAATAGCCGCCGGCAAGCGCCGCGGTCGGCCTCCCGAACCGGAAGGCCGACCGTCCGCAAATCTCGGTCAGGCGTTGCGCGAGGACCGCACCCGACGAGTCGCGAGCAGTACTCCGCCGATGCCGAGCAGACCGACGGTCCCGCCGAGCAGGCCCATCGAGAGCGCGTCGTCCAGCGGGCCGGTCTTGGGCAGCGTGTCTCCGCCCGCCGTCGTACCCCCCGAGGTACTGGTGGACCCCGAGCTGGTGGAGCCCGAGGTGCTGGTGGAGCCCGAGGTGGTGCTCCCCCCGGTCGTGCTCGCGGCCGGAACCGTCACCGAGTAGGCCACCGGAGGAGCCTCGTCGGTGATGGAGCAGGGGACGTTCAGCGTCAGCGGCGGGTTGATGACCTCGATCTTCAGACCGAAGGTCTTGGGAATCAGGTCCACCTTCCCGGTGGCCTTCTGCGGCACCGAGACGTTGGCCGCGAACGCGGGCACGTCGATGCCGGCCTTGGCCACGAGGGTCAGGGTGGTTGCCGCGCCCACCGCACTCACCGTCGCGGAGCCGCCGTCGTACTTCGCGGTGAAGGTGACCGTCGGCGTGATCTTGACCGAGGTGCCCAGTGGCGAGGACGCCGGGCTCACCCCCGGGTCGATGTTCAACTTGATCGACTTGCCCGCCTCGCCCGAGGCCGGGCCGGTGACGGTGAACGCCTGCGCACCGGTCACGGAGTCCTTGTTGTCCATGGCGGCCTTGACGGTGGGGTCGCTGAAGTCACACTTGAGCTGCGTGGTGACCGGCGCTGCGGCGGCCTGCGGCGCGAACGCCAGCATGCTGCCCGCCATGACGGCGAACGCCGCCAAGCCGCCTGCGGTTCGCTTATTGGGCCTGACCATACGGTGGTTCTCCCTTCGGGGGGATTTCTTGCTCGTCGAGAAGTCCTGATCGAAACGGCCGGAGCGACGCGCGCTCAGCAGGGCCGTTCCGGCATGTCGGCCTGCACCGACCCGGCACGCGCCCCGACGCATCGGGTACACGCGGTCGCCACACCCGACTTCCCCCTTTCGAGGCGCGGACCGGGCGGGAAACCGGACCACGCAAGCACCGGTGGGATACGCCTCGCGTTCCCTGGAGGGGCTTCCCTTGGCGCATCCGGGAGACATCGAGACTGTTCCAGTACTTGATGTCACGTCAGATCTTCGGGTGACGGTACGACAAGTGGCATGAGCGGACAACAGCGAAAAGCAGAAAACCTGCATTCGTCGGACACGGTTCCATATCGCGCGGACCAGCTAAATCACTGTGTCGACAAGACGGTTGACAGGCCCCCACAAACTCGACACGTGTCGCGTACAAGTGCGGCGCGAAAGGCTCCCAAACAGTGAGACTTCGGGCGAGAGCCATCGGAGTCCCACCGTGTCGGCGCCCACGCCGCGTGCCGGCGCTTCTCGAACCCGTCACAGCCGGCCGGGATCCCTTGACACCACGTCAGGCGAGCGGAATCAATGGGCATTTGGTCTATTTATGGAACACGTTTCAGGCCATCCCCCGGCCCGAACGATCGGGGTCCGGCCGAAGCCGAGGAAGAAAAACAGGGAAGGGAGCGTCCCGCGCATGGTTCCACCCCGCAGGAGGCTGTTCGCGATACTGGGGGCAGGCGTGCTCGCCGCCGGTGCGGCAGGTCTCACGGCGGTCGCACCCGGGGCCCAGGCGGCGCCCGTGGAGCACGAGGTGAGTTGCCAACCGCCAGTCTGGGGCGGTCCCGACTTCACCTGGAAGCCCAGGATCGAGTTGTCCGTGTCGGCGCCGAAGCAGGGCACGTACAAGGTCGGCGAGGAGGTGACCGTCACCTGGCACTGGGCCACGCCGCCACGCAACCCGTGGACGTGGATCGACGTACCCGCCAACGCCGAAACGCCGAACGCCACGGTCAAGCTCTCCAACGCCCAGGTCGGCGACATCGCGCTCACCGGCCCCGCGAAGCACCCGAGCGTCGGCGGCTCCCAACCGCTCCCGGTCGCGGACATGACCGGCCGGTTCACCATCGCCACCGAGGGCCGGATCGACCTCGCCCCCGGCGCGTACGTGCTCAAGCAGGTCGCGATCCGGGACTCCCCGTGCACCCCGGTCCACCCGGACCGCCTGCCGGTGTCGGCGAGCATCCAGGTCGGCATGACCCAGACCCCGGGCCAGAGCGCGGGCGGCGGCTCGGCCGGCTCGTCCGGCAACGGCGCCACCCCCGGCACGCCCTCCGCCCCACCCTCCGGCGGCGCCACGACCGACCCGACCGCCGGCACCGTGGGCGACCCGACGCTCGGCGGAGCCGGCGCCACCCCCGGCCCCACCACGGCGGCCACCGCGCCTCCACCGAGCGCCCCGCCCCTTCCGCCGCCGCCCGCCGGCCAGGTGCCGCAGACCCCCGTGGACGCCGTGGCCGGACCGCTGTTCATGCGCCAGAACTCGGCCGGCGTGACCATGCCGCAGTTCCAACCCAGCGGCGACGCACAGCAGTTGGAGGGCAGGCTGAACCCGGTGTCCATCCTGGATCGGCGCGGCAGCACGCTCGGCTGGACGCTGACCGCGCAGGCCAGTGACTTCGTCGGCCAGGGCGGCGAGATCGTCCCGGCCCAGCGACTCACCTGGATCCCCGCCTGCACGACCGTCGAAGGCCCGCCCGCCACCGTCGGCACCGGAGTGCCAGGCACGGTCGGCGGCAGCGCCGAGGTGCTCTGTCGGCAGAACCCGAGCACCGGCGCGGTCACCGGCGGGGCGTTCGAGGCGAACGCCCTGCTGAACCTGTCGCTCCCCGGCGGCTCGCGCTCCGACACCTACACCGGGAATCTGACGCTCAGTCTGAGCTGAGTCACCGACGGAAACCGGACGCCCTCCTCGCAGCACCCGAGGAGGGCGTCCTTTCGTTTCCGCACGCGAATCCCTTGACTTTGCGATCTTCCTGAAGCGGAATGATCACGCACAATTTCTGTAACACGTTCCACCGAGCCGGCAGGGCCGCACCTCACGGCGGCACCCGCCCGGTCACGCACGAGGCACCGAGGCCCCCGCACGGCATGTCCATGCCCGGCGGCGGCGCGCCCGGTCGCTCGAAGTGATGTTTCGGCTGCCCCGCCCTCCCCGGCGCCGGCAGAGCGGTAACCGAGAAAAAGGAACGCATCATATGTTCAAGGCAAACAGGCAACTCGCCGCGTCGCTCGGCGTCGTGACGATCGCCGGCACCGTCGGCATGGTGGCCCTCGCACCCGCCGCGAACGCGGCCGACGTGGACTACACCTCGCACTGCGTCAACCAGATCGTCCCGAACCTGGTCATCCCGGACGGCAACCTCAAGATCGACCTGTCGGTGGCGCCCGCCAAGGCGCGCTACGACATCGGCGAAGAGGTCACCGTCACCTGGACCTGGAAGTCGTACCCGAAGGCGCCGCCGGAGATCCCCGTCGTCGGCAAGGTGGACAAGGACTCCACCCTGCCCAAGGGCAGCGTCACCCTGGGCGGCGCGGCCACCGGCGGGGTCGCGGTCGAGGGTCAGCGGATCAACCCGGAGACCCTGCCGGGCCAGGAGCTCGTGCTCACCAACATGACCGGCAAGGTCAAGCTGACCCAGGCCGGCGACGTGACGCTGACCCCGGGTCTGTACTCGACCTTCACCAAGGCGTTCGGCCTCGACGCCGAGACCAAGTGCAACCCGGTCACCGCGGTCGCCCCCTCGGCCACCCTCAAGGTCGGCGCCGCCGACAAGCCGGTGCTGAACGCGCCCTCCACCGCAGTCGAGCCCGGCAGCCAAGTGGCCCTGACCGGCTCCAAGTTCGCACCCGGCGCGGTCACCGCGACGCTGGACGGCGGGGCTGCCGGCATCGCCGCCTCCACGCTCGCCGTGGACGCGTCCGGCAACCTCACCGGCAACGTCAAGCTCGCCGACAACGTCGCCAACGGCACGCACACCCTCGCGGTGGCCGACAGCGAGGGCAAGTCCGCCCAGGCGCAGTTGCTCGTCCGCAAGAAGGTCGACCCGCCCAAGCCCGGCGACCTGACCCAGAAGCTGGACGGCACGATCACCGCGGGCGCGCTGTCCATCGCCCAGCAGTCCGGCGGCATCCGGCTGTCCGAAGTCGGCGTGAGCGCGCAGGACCAGACCATGACCGGCAAGCTCAACACGGTGACCGTGACCGACCTGCGCGGCGGCAACGCCGGGTGGACGCTGACCGGTTCGATCACCGACTTCGCCACCCAGGCCGGCGAGACCATCCCCGCCGACAACTTCTCCTGGAAGCCGAAGGCCACCAAGGCCGACGAGAAGTCCAAGGGCACCCCGGTCGCGGGCAGCGCGGGCACCATCGGCTCGGGCGCGACCCTGGCCTCGGTCGCCCAGGGCACGACCAACACCGGCGGCACCTTCTCCGCCGACGCCGACATCGACCTGAAGGTTCCGGCCTACCAGGGCGCCGGCGACTACAGCGCGACGCTGACCCTGTCGATTTCCTGACACCGGGCATCGGTTCATCGGCACGGGACGTCCGCCGCATTCCCTCACTGCGCGGTGGGCGTCCCGTCGCCCATTCCCACCCGTCGAACGCCCGGCGAGTGCGCACACAAATCGTTGTCGTCGGATCGCGTTCCGCTGTTGACTTCGCAAACGCCCCCGGGCTCAATGGGAGGCGCTGTTTTCTGGAACAGGTTTCAGGAGAAGGCATCAGCAGAACGACCGGGTGACAACGGTGGGGTCGGGTGTCACCCCGCCGACGTCGAATCGGCGCACGGCACCGAACCGACCGGCCCGCGCCGCGCGGGTCACCGACGGCGGCGGACCGGTCCCGGTGTGGTGTTCGACTGCCCGCTCCCCCGGCGGGCCAGGCAGGCATCCCGAGGAGGGACAGCACCACATGCTCAGACCAAGAACCAGGGAAAGCACTGGGTCCAGACTCCGCAACAAGCGCGTGGCCGGCGTGCTCGGTACCGCCCTCGTGGCGGGTGCCCTGGGCGTGGGCGCGGGGGCACAGTCCGCGAGCGCGGCTCCTGTGACGTACAACGTGCACTGTGTACCGCCGAGCATCGGTGGCGGTCCGTTCGATTTCGACGCCCAGGTCGACCTCACGGTCGATCCGGTCAAGCCCAAGTACAACGTGGGCGACGAGGTCACCGTCACCTGGACGTGGAAGGACGCGGCGAAGAACCCTTCCTCCGTGACCGTCAACGCCGACGCGGTCAAGCCTCGGGGCAAGGTCCTGGTCTCCGGAGCGCAGGGCGGCGAGATCGCCATGGAGGGTCCGCAGAAGAACGCGCAGACCCCCGGCGGCGAGAAGTTGTGGCTGTCGACCATGACGGGCAAGTTGAAGATCGCCAAGCCGGGCGAGCTGAGGCTCTCCCCCGGCGGCTACACGAGCACCGCGAACATGTTCGGCAGTTGGGACACACCCTGTACGCCCAACGGCACGCCGGGCGTGGGCACCACGCTCAAGGTCGACGGCGCGATCAAGGCGCCGACGGCAACGTTCGATCGCAACATCGTGCGGCCGGGCTCGGCCGTCGATGTGACCGGCGAGAACTGGCCGGTCGACGCGAGCGGCGTCACCGTGGATCTGTGCGACCCGAGCGGCAACGCCTGTGCACCGGAAGGGGCGTCGGGATCCACCCTCACCGTCGACGCCTCCGGAAAGCTGGCCGGCCAGGTCAAGGTCGGCGCCGATGTGCCGGATGCCGTTCGCCAGGTCCGGATCCGCTCGGGCGGCGCGTCGGTCCTGGTGCCGATCTCGGTCGCCAAGGACGCGCTGCGGCACTCCGAGCCGGTCACCTACGGCGTGCGCTACACCCCGGCCTGGGCCAACGGCCCGGTCTTCGCCTGGGAGCCCCAGGTCGCGCTCTCGGTTACCCCGGCCAAGCCGTGGTACGAGATCGGCGACGAGGTCACCGTGGGCTGGAAATGGATCGGCTACCCGCGCAACCCCTCCAGCTGGGTCGTCGCACTCAACGACACGGTAACGCCCAGCGGCACCGTGAAGCTCTCCGGCGCGCAGACCGGCGACGTGTCGGTCAGTGGGCCCAAGGGCAACCCGGCCACTCCGGGCGGCGAGGTGCTCAAGGTCGGCGACATGAAGGGCACCTTCAAGATCACCAAGGCGGGCCGCATCGATCTGGCTCCCGCCGGATACGGCTTGACGGTCATCACCATCTCGTCAAGCGGCGTACCCACCGGAACTCCGGCGGTCTCGCACTCGATCGCGGTCGGCCAACCCGACCAGGCGAATCTGATCGTGGATCAGAACCTGCTCAAGCCGGGTGACACCGTGAAGCTGTCCGGGGCGAACTGGCCGACCGGCCAGGGCAACCCGCAGGTCCGGCTGTGCGCGGAGGACGGTTCGGGCTGCACCGGCTCCGCGTTCGTCGCCGGGTCCGGCTCGGTGGCACAGGGCGGCGCGCTCACCGCGCAGGCCACGCTCGGCGCGCAGGTGACACCGGGCAAGTACCTGGTCAAGGTCACCGTGGGAATCACCTCGTTGACGGCGCCGATCACGGTCACCTCGGCGGTCGTGCTGCCGCGCGAGATCACCGCCACGCCGGACCGGGGCCCCTCGGGTACGAAGGCACATGTGACGGGGAAGAACTTCACCCCCGGTGCGCCCGTCGTGCTGGAGACCCTGGACGCCGGCCTCGGCGCGACCGGTGACACGGTGGAGGCCACCGCGACCGCGGACGGTACGTTCGCCGTCGATCTGACGGTGACCAAGCCCGGCACGACGCAGATCCGGGCGTCCGAGAAGAGCGACCGCAACAAGATGGCGCTCGCCGCGTTCACCTTCGAGGGTGGTGGCGGTCCCGGCGAGGAGCCGGGGACGCTGTCGATGACCCAGGCCGGCAACGGCGTCGTGCTCGCGGACGTCCCGTTCGCGAACCATGACCAGTCGATGACGGGCTCGCTGAACGCGGTCACCGTCACCGATGCCCGCAAGGGCACACTCGGCTGGCAACTCACCGGCTCCGTCTCGGACTTCAAGGCGGAGGGCGGCGCCTCCCTGCCCGCCTCCGCGTTGTCTTGGACGCCTCGGTGCGTGGCCGAGCCGAACTCGGCGAGCCAGGTCGTGACCGGCTCGGCGGGTGCGGTCAACGGCGGGCTGCTGTGCAGCTCGGCGGCGTCGACGGACCCGGCGCACAAGACCGGTGGCGTATTCACCGCGAACGCGGGCCTGTCGCTCGCGATCCCGGCGTACCAGGCGGCCGGCACCTACACGGGAACCCTGACGCTCACCGTCTCCTGACGGCGCATCAGCCCTGTCCGGGGCGTCCACCGACACCTTCCGAGGTGCCGGTGGACGCCCCTTCGTTTTCCCGCGGCACTCTGCTCAATCGCGAAGTGGAACTTGTTCCACTACTTCGATACGACACGTGTCAGTGCAGGTCGGCGCCTCGATGCAGGCGTACTCGCCGGTCACATAGGGCGTTCGCGCCTCTTGACTTCGCCGGATGAAAGCGCATCAATGTGACCCGCCCCACTTCTGTAACACGTTCCACTTACCACGCGCGTATCCGCCCCATGCCGCCGACGCGACGCCAACGCCCGCCGCCGGCAAGGAACGCAGGACAGGGAGCAGCACCTCATGAAGCAACGCACCATGCGCCTGGCCGCCGGACTCGGCGTCGGCACACTGGCGATCACCGGATTTCTGGCCGCCGCGCCCGTCGCCGTCGCCGGCACCGCCACACCGACCGTCACCTGCTCGCTGCCGCTGGGCCAGGGCGAGAAGACCGGGCCGATGTCGGTGACCGTGGACGGGCCGACCACCGCCAAGCCCGGCGAGACGCTCGACCTGAAGATCACCCTCGGCGCGAGCCCGGCCACCAGCCCCGCCGCGCTCAACGGCATCAAGATGACGCCGTCGATCGACTTCGCCCTGTCCGGCGGAGCCACCGGCTCGGTCACTCTCACCGGGGCCGAGACCACGATCGACATCCCGGCGAACACGCCGATCCAGAGCCCGCCGTTCACGGTCAAGCTCCAGGTCCCGGCCACCGCGACCGGCACGGTCGACCTGACGCCGACCAAGACCACCACCGCCACGGTGACGCCGTACGGCAACTTCACCACGCCGTGCGCGGTCACCGGCGGCTCCGGCGTCGTGCAGAGCATCACCGTGCAGAGCACTCCGGAGACAGCCACCCTGAGCGCGTCTCCGGGCACCGTGGAGGCCGGCAAGGAGACCGCGCTCTCCGGTACCAACTGGACCAAGGGCGGCACCGCCACGCCGTCCCTGTGCGCCGCGGACGGCAGCGCGTGCAATGCGGCGGGCATCTCCGCCAACAGCCTGCGGATCGGCGCCGACGGCGTGCTCTCCGGCGGCGTGACGGTCGCCCCCGGCACGGCCGACGGCGCGTACAGCGTCAAGGTCACCGACGGCAGCCGCACCGCGTCCACGCCGCTGACGGTCAAAAAGGCCGACGTCCCGGCCGTGCAGCGCAAGGTGACGCTGAGCAAGAGCACGGTCCGCCCATGGACGTTCGTGAAGGTGTCCGGCGAGAACTTCACCCCGAACACGCTGATCGCCCTCGCGGGCGTGGAGGGCGCGAACCCGACCTTCAACTTCGGCCTCGCCTGGACCGACCGCAACGGCAAGTTCAGCTCGTGGATCCTGGTGACCAGCAAGAAGACCACCGGCATCACGGCGGTCGAGATCGACACGAGTTTCAAGTTCGACAAGCTCGGCATAGCCGGCATCACCGTCAAGTAAACGGCGCCCGAAGGGCACCGGCGACACCAGGAGGGGCGGGAACCACCAGCCGGTGGTTCCCGCCCCTTCGTACGCCCGGGTCGGGGAATCCGATGCCCCGAACCCCCTGCGCATTTCGACCTTCCGTCGATCGACGACTTCCGTGCCTCCCGTCCGACAGCGCGACACGGAAATAGTCGACCACCCGGATAACCATTGCGCCCGCTCGACACGAGTCGTGATCTTGGTGACTCGTGACAATCGGACCGGGGTATCGATATCCACCCCGTTCTCATTGGTGCGGTCGGATTCCCGCGCACCCGTGGAAGACAATCCCGTCGACACGTTTCGGTGGCGCACATTCATTATTCATCGGCTGGTTTCGTCGATCACCGATGGCGCCCTTGCCCGAACTCGGGGGCGCCGTGCGCCGCGGCCGGACCGTCCGACACACGACCCGAGCCCGACCCGCCCGCACTCGTCGCCGATCCGGAGCACGGCAAAGCCCGCCCCACCGGCACGGTGGGGCGGGCTTGTCGAACCGAGATCGCTACTGCCCGACGGGTCAGTAGGCGAGCGACACCTGCGAACCGGCGAGCACACAAGCGATGTTGTGGTTCGGGATGCCGGACACGGCGGTGACGTTGATCTGCACGCTCCAGTTGGTCGCGCTCGGAACGGTCGGCGTGGCACCGGTGCCGAGCGGGGTGGTGAGCGTGCCCGAGGTGATCGAGCCGACGGTCTTGGGCAGCGCACCCAGGCCGACGAGCGAGGGGGTGCCGGCGGCGATCGGGTCGTTGAACTGGCCGGCGAACTGGGTGGCACCGCTCGTCGAGTCGAGCTTGGCCGTGGTGATCAGCTGGTTCGCGGCCACCGCGGTCGGCATGTTGAGCGACGTGACGAAGCGCAGCTTGTGCGTCGCCGACGTGGACAGGGTGCCGGTCACGCCCGTGTAGGTGGTCCCGAGCGTCAGGTCCTGGCAGTTGTAGGTCGTCGAGACCGGGCCACCGGCGAACGCGGTGCCACCGAGGCCCAGAGTGGCGGCGACAGCGCCGGCAACGCAGACCGAACCGAGGGTAAGAATCTTGGACTTCGACATTTCGGTTGTGCTCCTTCGATCGGTTGGGGACTGATACGTCTCTCGCTGCACCCCCGACGGCAGACCCATAAGGGGTGTTCGAACCGAACTGGCGACAAGTCGCCGATAAAGAAGCAGTCGGGGCGTAACGCCCTCGCCGCAGCCAGAGTGAATCAAGCCTTCCGGTAACAGTCAATGCCCATCTAGGTACTTTTCTTCTTGTCGACAGACTGACACGTGACGCATCACAAGCGCAGTCGATCATGAAATCCAAACCTCTGAAAGATCCCCGTTCAGGACATGATCTTGGTGACACGTGTCGACCTTTCCGAGGCCCCGATTTCCATTGACTTCTCTGAATAGCCATAGCTAAATAACGCGCGAAGACATAAGAGGATCCGACCCGGACACCCGGCCCGCGGCTTCGGTCGCGCGGGGCCCGCCAAGAGCCTCGTCAAACCCCGGAGCGCGCCCTCCCGAACGGGAACGCGACCCACGCAACTTCGAAAGGAGTCCGGTGCCCTCCAGATTCGCTCCAGGAAAGATCACCGTCGCACTCGGCGCCGCGATCGTCCTCGGCACCACCGGCCTGGCGCTCGCGCCGTCGGCGCAGGCCGCCGAGGTCGACTACAAGGCACGATGCGTGAACCGGACGCTCCCCTCGCTGGAGATTCCCGACACGAACCTGAAGCTGGACCTGGTCGTCACGCCCGCCAAGGCGACCTATCAGGTGGGCGACGTCGTCAACGTCGAGTGGCAGTGGAAGACCCACGCGAAGGTTCCGGCGAACCCGTACACCCCGGGCGTGGACAAGGACTCCACGCTGCCGACGACCAACGTCCAGCTCGGCGGGGCGATGACCAGCAAGGTCGAGCTGAAGGGCCAGCGGATCAACCCCGCCGCGCTCGCCGGCGAGGACCTGATCCTGACCAACCCCGTGGGCCAGGTCACCCTGACCACGGCCGGCCAGGTCACGCTCACCCCGGCCGCCTACAACACCAGCACGATCGCGTTCGGCTCGGTGGAGTCGTTCACCGACTGCACCCCGCTGAACACGGTGGCCGCCGCACAGACGCTCACCGTGGAAGGCGCCTCGCAGACCCCGACTCTGGCGGCCACACCCGCCACCGTCGCCGCCGGCGCCGCCACCGCGCTCACCGGCGCCAACTGGCCATCCGGCCAGGTGACGCCCTCGCTGTGCAAGGCCGACGGCACCGCGTGCGACCCGGCCGGGATCAAGTCCAACTCGCTCGCCGTCTCGCACGGCGACCTCACCGGCAACGTGAGCATCGCGAACGCGGTCGCTCCCGGCGACTACTCGGTCAAGGTCAGCAGCGGCGCCGCCTCGGCGACCACACCGCTCAAGGTCACCGCCGCTCCCGTGCGGACGGTCTCGCTCAGCCCGGACCACGGTCCGGTCGGCACCTCGGTCACGGTCACCGGTTCGGGCTTCGCACCCAATGGCGCGGTCCAGTTCTCCTGGTCCGACGACTCGGGCGTACCGGACGAGACCACGTACGTGACCGCGGACGCCTCGGGTTCGTTCACCGCCACCACGGAGATGTACTTCGAGGGCTTCACCCAGCTCATGGTGACGGAGTCGGGTCCGTGGGGTGGCAACCCCATCGAGCACCTCCCCTTCCGGGTCACCGCCCCGCCGACCGGCGGGCTCGACCAGACGATCACCGGTGCCGTGGCCCCCGGCGCCCTGACCATCACGCAGCAGGCCTCGGCCATCAAGCTGTCCGACATCACCCTCAACGGCCAGGCGCAGAACATGACCGGCGCGCTGAACCCGGTCACCGTCAAGGACTTCCGCGGCGGCGCGACCGGCTGGACGCTCACCGGTGCGGTCACCGCGTTCACCAACGGTGACGGTGGCACCATCGCCGCCGACAAG
This sequence comes from Embleya sp. NPDC005575, assembly GCF_040605455.1. Lineage (NCBI taxonomy): Bacteria > Bacillati > Actinomycetota > Actinomycetes > Kitasatosporales > Streptomycetaceae > Embleya > Embleya sp. NPDC005575. The sequence goes on from NZ_JBEXCV010000048.1 coordinate 36,532, forward strand.
TTCTCCTGGACTCCGAAGGTCGCGGCCGGGCCGGGCTCCCCGAGCGTCGCCGTGGCCGGCGCCGCCGGTCCGATCGGCTCCGGCGCCACCCTGGCCTCCGCACCCAACGCGGCGGTCACGGGCGGTACCTTCACCGCCGACGCCGACCTCTCGCTCGCCGTTCCGGCGTATCAGAAGGTCGGCACCTACAACGCCACGCTGACGCTCTCCATCAGCTGACGCCGCACCACCACCAACCCGGTCCGGCCCCGGAACGAAGAAATTCGTTCCGGGGCCGGACCGCTTTATGCGGGGATATTCAAATCACGGATTCGCCGCCTAAAGAAATGATCTTGGTGACACGTGTCAAACAAAAAACCCATTGTTCACTCTTGACTTCTCATCCATTAGGAGATGAATTCTCTCTGAACTCTCGACTTGCTTGACCCATGCCGCCACGGTCCTTTATGGCGGTTTTCTTCCGCGCCGCGATCGCCCTTCCCCTGGCGATCGCACCCCCGACCATGGAGGAACCACATGCGCGTAGCGCGCAGATCCACCACTGCGACGAGGACCGGACGCCGGCTGACCGCCGCGTTCGCCGGGACGGCATTGGCGATCACCGGCCTGGCGGCACTCGCTCCGTCCGCCTCGGCCACGCAGATCAATCCCACGGTGAAGTGCAGTCTGCCCGCCGGTCAGGGCACGGCCACCGGCGTGCAGGCGATGGACGTCACCTTCACCCCGGCCGTCGCCGCTCCCGGCGCGACCGTAACCGCGAAGGTGACCCTGGGACCGAGCCCGGCGACCAGCCCGCTCTCCCTGACGGTACCGACCACGCCCACCATCGACCTGGCGATGTCCGGTGGTGCCACCGGCACGGTGACGATCGTCGGACCGCTGCTCCAGATCCCGGTGCAGGCGAACACGCCGATCCAGACTCCGCCGTACTCGGGCACGTTCGTGGTGCCGACGAACGCGGCCGGCCCGGTCACCTTCAGCCCGATCCGCACGCTGACGTACACGAAGGTGCTCGGCTCCAACTACGAGACACCCTGTGACATCACCTCCGGCGGCGGCGCCGTCGGCAGCATCACCGTGACCGGCGGCCCCGGCACGCCGGCCACGCTGGACGCGCCGACCACCGACGTGCGCCCGGGCACCGCCGTACCGCTGTCGGGCGCCGTCTGGACGCCCAACGCGACGGCCAACGTACAGCTGTGCGACTCCTCCGGTGGCGGTTGCAACCCCGGCGGCTTCACGGCCAAGTCCCTGGTCATCGACGCAGCCGGCAACCTGAGCGGCACCGCGACCCTCGCGGGCACCACCGCCGACGGCAGCTACCGGATCAAGGTGTTGGACGGTACGAAGGAGGCGACCGCCCCGATCACCGTCAAGAAGTACGTTCCGAGCGGCCCGTTGCAGATCTCGATCACCCCGAACCGCGGCCCGGTCGGCACCGAGGTCACCGTGTCGGGCAAGAACTTCCCCGCCAACGCGACCGTTTCCTACGCGCTCACCGACACCGGCGGCGTTCCGGACGAGTCGTACTACGCCACCAGCACCCCGGACGGCACCTTCACCGGCACCATCCCGATCTACTTCGACACGGCCTCCGCGGTCCTCGCCTGGACCGGCGCCTGGGGTGGCGACAACTTCGCCTCCGCGCCGTTCACCGTCGCCACCGACCCGCCGACGGTGTCCGCTTCGCCGACCACCAGCCACCCCGGTGGCAGCGTCACGGTGACCGGTGCGCACTGGACGCCGAACGCGACCGTCACCGCCCAGCTGTGCACCCCGAACGGCGCCACCTGCTCCTCGGCGCAGATCGCCCAGGGTCCGGGTGCGGCCGACGCGAACGGCAACCTGAACGGCACCGTCAAGCTGTCCTCCTCGGGCATCGCGGACGGCCAGTACGTCCTCAAGCTGACCGACGGCACCGGCACCGCGTCCACGCCGCTCTCGGTCCAGCGCCGCTGGATCGAGCTGGACAAGACCTCGGGCTCGGCGGGCTCGTGGGTCAAGGTCTCGGGCCACGGCTTCGGCTCCTCGGTCTGGATCAACGTGAACGGCCTCAACGCCTCGGGCGGCAAGACGAGCGACTGGGCCGGCGCGTGGGCGCTGCCGAACGGTGACTTCTGCATCTGGATCTGGATGACGCGCGGCGACAACACCGGCATCGTCGCGTCGGAGACCTTCCACCCCGACCGCAAGGCGTCGACCCCGTGGACCGTCACCCCCTGACCTGATCCGGGCAATCCGAACCACCGCTGACGAATCGACAAGGCGGGCCGCATATCCCTCCGGATATGCGGCCCCACTTTTCTTTTCCCGACGCATCGACGCTATCGGCGATTACCGACCGAATACGGCGCCGAACGAACGCATTGTCGACTCCATCCCGGCGAGGAGAACAGTGTCCCGAATGCGAAGAATCTCGTCCCGCAGGCTGATCGCCTCGACAGCCGTGGCCGCCGTCGCGGCGACCGGCGGTCTCGTGGTCCTCACCCCGTCCGCGCAGGCGGCACCGGTGGATTACTCGACCCACTGCACCAACCCGTTCTCGAATCCGCCGGACGGCCACATCCAGGTGGACACGGTGGTCACTCCCGAGAAGGCCACGTACGCCGTGGGCGAAGAAGTCTCGGTCACCTGGAAGTGGGTCGTCTATCCGCTGGCTCCGGCCGAGATCCCGGTCGTCGGGAAGGTGCCCGCGAATTCGACCTATCTGAAGGGCGCGATCAACCTGAGCGGCGCCCAGACCGGCACCGTCCCGGTCCAGGGTGCCGCCGACAACCCGGAGACCCTGCCGAGCCAACCGCTGATTCTCGGCAATGGCGAGGGCAGGTTCACCCTGAGCACCGCCGGGGACGTCAAACTGACGCCGGGCGACTACTCGACGTGGACGCACGCGCTGGGCTTCGACGTCGAGACCAAGTGCACGCCCGTGACCCCGGTCCCGGTCTCGCGCACCATCAAGGTCGAAGGCACCTCGCAGGAGCCGGCCACGCTGACCGCGCCGGCCGAGGCCGACGCCGGCGCGCCGATCGCGCTGACCGGTGCGCACTGGCCGGCCGGCAACCCCACGGTCGAACTGTGCGACGCCTTGGGCGCGGCGTGCGACGCGGCCAGGATCGCCCCCGGCAACACCCTCGCGGTGGCCGACGGCGCGCTCACCGGCAACATCGACACGGTCGCCACGGTGCCCGCGGGCGACTACCGGATCAAGGTCAAGGTCGGCGCCGCCGAGGCGCTCGCCCCGATCAGGATCAACGCCACGGCGCGCCTGCTCACCCTCGACCCGGACAGTGGTCCCGTGGGCACCACGGTCAAGATCACCGGGAAGAACTTCACCCCGAACCTCACGGTCATCGCGCGCGGCCAAACCGCGACGGGCTACGTGTTGGACGAGACCATGGCGTACGCCGACTCGGGACCCGACGGCACCGTGGTCATCCCCGACTTCGTCGCGAGCGACCCGTCGATCGCGGCGATCCGCGTGACCGAGGGCACGGACGAAACGACCGCGACCATCACCCCGTTCCGCGTCACCGTCCCCGGCGGCGACCTGGACCGGACGGTGACCGGCAACGTAGCGGCCGGCGGCCTGACCATCTCCCAGGAAGCCGGCGCCATCAAGCTGTCGGACATCACGATCAACGGCCAAGCGCAGAACATGACCGGCGCGCTGAACACCGTCACCGTGAAGGACTTCCGCAGCGGCAACACCGGGTGGACCCTCACCGGCTCGGTGTCCGACTTCACCAACGGCCGGGGCGGCACGATCGGCGGCAACAGGTTCACCTGGACGCCCAAGGTCGCCGCAGGCCCGGGCTCACCCAGCGTCGCGGTGCCCGGTAGCGCCGGCCCGATCGGCTCCGGCGCCACCCTGGCGTCCGCTCCGAACACCGCCGGCGCCGGCGGCACCTTCGCCGCCGACGCGGACCTCTCGCTCGCCGTTCCGGCGTATCAGGCGGTCGGCACCTACAGCGCCACGCTGACCCTCTCGATCAGCTGACGCGGCAACATCCCCAGTACGAAAACCCGGTGCGGCCCCGCGACGACAGTCGCGGGGCCGCACCCTTTGCGCGCGAAGGTCCCAAACCCGGTCGGCGCACCGCCGACAACCCTGCTCCGCCCACGAATCGGCGTCCGAATCCGCGTGCGTTCGAGGCTGCGGTCCGTAATCATTGATCCTGCCAAGCACCGCGACGGTGTCCATCCCCTCGGGTTGCTCGCCCGATGCCCGTCGCGAGCTGTCCGTGGCTGTCAACTCCGAACCCCGGCAAGGAGATTCGTGCGCCGAATCAGGCACATCACCCGTCGCGTCACGGCGGGTTGCGCAACGGTGATCATCGTCGCGACCACCGGCCTCGTGGCAGCGTCCGGCCCGGCGACGGCGGCGGAGGTGGCGTTCCCGGAGCGTTGTCACCTCGTCGGTCCGTCCTCTCCACCATGGGCAACCGACGAAATCAAGGTCGACCTGACCGTCTTCCCGGAGAAGGCCGTCTACAGTGCCGGCGAACAGGTCACCGTGACATGGCATTGGCGGACTCGCCCGTCGATCCCCGTCCCACCGCGTGCCGCCACGTTGCGCGCCATCGCCGAAGTACGGGTCGGCGGAACCCGGTCGACCACGTTCACCGCATACGGCCAACCACGTCCCCAGCCCGCCGGACCGGAAGCGACCGTCGATCTGTGGGACCTCCAGGGCACGCTCCGGCTCCCCGCGAGCGGACCGATCACGCTGACTCCCGGCGCCTATTCGCTGACCGAGGGGCTCTCCACCGTGCCCATGGTCCAGTGTGCCCCCACCACACCGCCGGCGGTCTCCCGCACCCTGGAGATCGGACCCGGACCAACCCTGAGTGCCACCCCGACCCACGTGGTCCCGGGTGATCGCATCGAGTTCACCGGCGAGGGCTGGCCGGAGGGCGAGGCAAGGGTCCAGGTATGCGGAACACCTACCGGCGGCTGTCCTCCCGAGTGGGCGAGCTCCGCCACCGGCAGTGCCCGAGCGGGGCGGCTGACAGGTTCCGTGACGCTCTCCGAGGCCCCCCGTTCCGTCCCCCTGCCGCCGCCGGGCCATACCGTGTTCCTGCTCGTCTCCGTGGGCGCGTCCGGCGCGAGTCGGGAACTCACGCTCATGCGCGAGGGTTCGCCGCAGACGGGCGGCACGCAAATCACCGGCTCGGTCCACCCCGGTGGCCTGACCCTCCATCAACAAGCAAGCGCGATAAAGCTTTCCGACATCACCCTCGACGGCACCGCGCAGTCCATGACCGGCGCCCTGAATCCCGTCACCGTCACCGACGTGCGCGGTGGCTCGCTCGGTTGGGCGCTGACCGCGGACATCTCCGACTTCACCTCGCCCGAGGGCGGCCGGATTCCGGCCGACCGATTCATCTGGAAGCCCTCGGTCCAGGCCGATCCGGCTTCTCCGAGCACCGCCGCGCCGGGCACTCCCGGCCGAATCGCCGGCGGCTCGACGCTCGCCTCCGCCCCGCCGGCACCACGCACGGGCGGCACCTTCACCGCCGGCGCCGCGATCACGGTGGCGTTGCCCGCATATCAAAAGCCCGGCACCTACAGCGCCACACTGACCCTCTCGATCAGCTGACGCGGCAACACCCGGCAACACGGCGGGCCCGCACACCGATTGCCGGTGTGCGGGCCCGTCTCGTTCGGACGCGTCCTCGTTCGGGTCCGGCGAGTACTACTCAGCCGTCGCCAACCGCTCCAGTGCCGCGTCGATGCGGGCCAGCACCCGGTCGCGGCCGAGCACCTGGAGCGACTCGAACAGGGGCAGGCCGATCGTGCGGCCGGTCACCGCGACCCGCACCGGGGCCTGCGACTTGGACAGCTTCAGGCCGTGCGCGGCGCCTGCGGCCTCGACCGCGGCCTTGAGCGCGCCCACGTTCCACTCGGCGCCCACGAGCTCCGTGCGCGCACTGGCCAGTACGTCCGCGGCACCCGGCTTCATCGCCTTGGCCCAGGCCGCCTCGTCCTCGGCGGGCCTGTCCAGGAACAGGAAGTCCACGTACATCGGGACCTCGTCGAGCACCGTGATCCGGGTCTGCACGAGCGGCGCGACCTCGGCGAACACGGCCGGGTCGTACGCCTCCTTCGCCCACGGCGCCTTCGACCCGAGCACCCACGGTTCGCAGGCCCGCACGAACGCGTCCGCGTCGAGCGCGCGAATGTAGTCGGCGTTGAACGAGGAGAGCTTCTTCACGTCGAAGAACGCGGACGACTTGTTCACGTCCCGCAGGTCGAAGAGTTGCTCCAGCTCCGTGTAGGGCCGGATCTCGATGTCGTCCTTGGGACCCCAGCCGAGCAGGAAGAGGTAGTTCACCAGAGCCTCGGGCAGGTAGCCCTCGTCCAGGTAGGACTCCAGGGCAACCTTGTCCCGGCGCTTGGACAACTTCTGCCGCTTCTCGTTCACGATCACCGGCAGGTGCGCCCACTGCGGCGGGGTCGCGCCGAGCGCCTCCCACAACAACTGCTGCTTGGCCGCGTTGGACAGGTGTTCCTCGCCGCGAATCACGATGGTGATCCGCTGGTCGACGTCGTCGACCACGTTCGCCAGCAGGAACACCGCCGAGCCGTTGCCCCGGGCCACCACGAAGTCCTCCAGCGAGGCGTTCGGGAACTCGGTGTCGCCGCGCACCAGGTCGGCCACCACCGTGACGCCCTCGTCCGGCGTACGAAAGCGCAGCGCGCGCCCGTCGCCCGCGGCCAGGCCGCGGTCCCGGCAGAAGCCGTCGTAGCCCAGGTGCTTGGAGCCGGTGCGGGCCTCCAGGTCCTCACGCGTGCAGTCGCAGTAGTACGCACGGCCCGCCTCGAAGAGCTCGACCGCCGACTCGCGGTGCAGCGTCGTGTTCTGCGACTGGAAGTACGGGCCCTCGAAGGCCGGGTCGGACGCGTTGATGCCGATCGCCGCGAGCGCGCTGATGATGCCCTCGGTCCACTCCGGCCGGTTCCGCGCCTCGTCGGTGTCCTCGACCCGCAGCACGAACGTGCCGCCGGCCTTGTGCGCCACGGCCCAGTTGTACAGCGCGGAACGAGCGCCACCGACGTGGAACATGCCGGTGGGAGAGGGAGCGAAGCGAACACGAACCGAAGAGGCAGACATGTGCTCCAGGGTATCCGCCGAGCGGGCCGGGTTCGGGCCGGCACCCGGCTGGGCGCACAACCCCCGAACACCCCGCTCGACGCACGACCCCCGAGGCACCCGGCTCAGCGCATGGCTTCCGGAACGGGCATGTCCACCCACACCGTCTTGCCGTCGCCCTGGTGCACGACCACGCCCCAGTCCAGCGTCAACCGCCGGATGATGTGCAGCCCGTGTCCGCCCGGTCGGGTCCCCGAGTGCGGCGCCCGCGCCTGCGGGGGATCCTCGCTGCGGTCGTCCACCTCGATCCGGAGCAGATCGCTCGTCCGCACGACGCGCAGCTCGACCGGACCCCCCGCGTGCAGGCACGCGTTGGTGACCAGTTCGACCGCGACGAGCAGGACGTCGTCGGACGTCAACATCACCTGTTCGTCGTCGGAACCCGACCATCCATACGCATGGAGCGTGTTGCGGATGAACGTCCTGGACCGCGCCACCGCCCCCGTCGCGCCCTCGAACGGCAATCTCCGCACCTGACGAAGCGGTGGGGTGGAGAAACAGGCACCCCCGTCGCCGGACGCCTGCGATCGCATGGCGCACATCTACTGGCTCACCTCACTCACGCTGCTACGCGGTGATAGTTGCCCGCATCCCGCTGGAGGACACCAGAAGTCACGAGCTACTCTCCGACCGCCTCTGCCAGGGTCTCGTGGAAAGTGAACCCCTGTACCGCACCGGTGATCTCAAATACCCGCGCAACGGCAGGTTGAACGCCCACGAGGTGGACCTCTCCTCCTGCGGCCTGCGCGCGCAGGCGGGCACCGAGGAACGCGTTCAGTCCGGTCGAATCACAGAAATCGAGTTCCGAACAGTCGATCACCAGGCGTGTACTGCCCTGCTCGACACACTCGAACAAGCGATCCCGCACCGCGTCGGCACTGTCCACGTCGATCTCACCGGCGACCGTAACGATCGCAGAGGTGCCATTGGTGCTCACCGACACCGTCAAGCCGCCCTGCATGCCAGCCTCCTGCTGCCCTTTGCCCACCGAGTAATCCGGCCCGGGCACACGATAGACGACCGCCCCTCGATGTTGGGGGTGGGCCGGCGCACACAAAGTTTTTCGAGTGGATCGTGTTTGCCCTTCCCCATCCGGGTTAGGCGCAGGGGGGAGACCTCACAACGCGTTACGAGGGGGAGGCATGGCAGTTCAGCTCGAAGCCGAGATGCAGGTCCGGGGGTCGCAGCGGCCACCGGCAATGGACACCGGGGCAGAAGAGCTGGACCTGTACGGGCTCCACCACGAGTTCGACGCGGGCGAGATCGGGTCGATGGGCGCCACGGACGCCCGCGCTCTGTCCAGGACGCTGTTCCGGCGGCTGAAGCGGCTGGAGGAGGGCACGCACGAGTACCAATACGTGCGCAACACTCTCATCGAACTCAACCTGCCCCTGGTGCGTTTCGCCGCGGGCCGGTTTCGCACCCGCAGCGAACCGCTGGAGGACATCGTCCAGGTCGGCACGATCGGGCTGATCAAGGCGATCGATCGTTTCGACACCGAGCGCGAGGTCGAGTTCCCGACCTTTGCGATGCCGACCATCCTCGGCGAGATCAAGCGCTTCTTCCGGGACACCACGTGGTCGGTCCGGGTGCCGCGACGGCTCCAGGAATTGCGACTGCGATTGGCCAAGGCGAGCGAGGAGTTGGGGCAGCGGCTGGACCGGGCGCCCACCGTCGCCGAACTCGCGGCCTTCCTGGACGTCTCCCGCGAGGAGGTCGTCGAGGGCATGATCGCCTCGAACGGCTACAGCGCGTCCTCGTTGGACGCGCCCGCCGGTGGTGCCGGCGGCGACGACGCGGCGGTCCCGATGGACCGGCTCGGCACGGACGACGACGCGATCGAACTGGTGGACAATCGCGAGTCGCTCAAGCCGCTGATCGCCGCGCTCCCGCCGCGCGAGAAGCACATCCTGATGCTGCGCTTCTTCGGCGGCAAGACCCAGGCCGAGATCGGCGAGCAGCTGGGCATCTCCCAGATGCACGTCTCCCGGCTGCTCTCGCGCACACTCGGCACACTGCGCACGGGTCTGCTCACCGAGAGCTGACCCGGGCCCACATCCGCCCGCAGGGACTTCGAGGGGCGGGAGGCGATCGCTGATCGCCTCCCGCCCCTCGGCGCGTGCCGGCCCGGTCCGGCCGGGTCCGCCGGTCGGCCTCAGCCCTTGGGGGCCTCGAACTTCTGCGTCCGCTGCATGCCCGCGGCGCGGCCCTTGGCCGAGATCACCAGGGCCATCTTGCGCGACGCCTCGTCGATCATCTCGTCGCCGAGCATCGCGGCACCCTTCATCCCGCCCTCGGCCGAGGTGCACCAGTCGTACGCGTCGAGGATCATCTCGGCGTGGTCGTAGTCGGCCTGGGTCGGCGAGTACAGCTCGTTCGCGGCGTCGATCTGGCCGGGGTGCAGCACCCACTTGCCGTCGAAGCCCAGCGCGGCCGAGCGGCCGGCCACCCGACGGAACCCGTCCACGTCCTTGATCTGGAGGTAGGGACCGTCGATCGCCTGGAGGTCGTTGGCGCGCGCGGCCATCAGGATGCGCATCAGGATGTAGTGGTACGCGTCGCCGGTGTCGTAGCCCGGCGGCTGCTCGCCGACCACGAGCGACTTCATGTTGATCGACGCCATGAAGTCGGCCGGCCCGAAGATGATCGTCTCCACGCGCGGCGACGCGGCGGCGATCTCGTCCACGTTCACCAGGCCGCGGGCGTTCTCGATCTGCGCCTCGATGCCGATCCGGCCGACCTCCAGGCCGACCGTCTTCTCGATCTGGGTGAGCAGCAGGTCCAGGGCCTTGACCTGGCCGGCGTCCTGGACCTTCGGCAGCATGATGGCGTCGAGGTTGGCCCCCGCGCCCTCCACGACGGTGACCACGTCGCGGTAGGTCCAGTGCGTGGTCCAGTCGTTGACCCGCACGACGCGGATCCGATTCCCCCAGTCGCCGGTGTTCAGCGCGTCGACGATGGTGTGTCGCGCGCCCTCCTTCGCGAGCGGGGCGCAGGCGTCCTCGAGGTCGAGGAACACCTGGTCGACCGGGAGCCCCTGCGCCTTCTCGATGAAGCGCGGGTTGCTGCCGGGCACAGCCATACAGGAACGGCGGGAACGCAAGCTACGCGATGTGGCGGCCATGTGTCTGGTCCTCCCAGTGCTGCGGATCGTGCGGTCAGGTTACCGACGGGTCACCCCGCACGGGCTATGAGGTGGCGCACGTTCCGCGCCCGTACGTTGTGGGACGCTGTGGCGCATGACGGACAACGACGCACTCCCGGGAGGGGACGCGCCGCGCGAGCGGGGCGCGGAAGGGGCGCTGCTTGAAGAAGGCGCGCTGCTTGAAGAAGGCGCGAAGAAGTCCGGCCTGCTCTGGCTCACCGTCGGCACCACGCCACCCCGCCCGGTCTGGCACGTGTGGCTGGACGGCTCGTCGTGGCTGGTGGCCGCCCGCGAGGACGGTGCGGTCGAGCAGTTCGTACCCGGCCTGGCCGAGGCCGGGCGGGCGCTCGTGGACATGCGCAGCAAGGACAAGGGCGGCCGGCTGCCCGGGTGGACCGCCGAGGTCGCCGTGGTCGCGCCGGACGACCCGGCGTACGAGCCGGCCGTCCTGGCCCTGCACGCGGCCCGGTTGAACGCGCCGGACGGCGAGGAGCAGCCGGCCCGCTGGGCGCGCGAGTGCGACCTGATCCGGCTCACCCCGACCGGCTCGGCCCGATCCGCACCCCGGGACGCGGGACGCACAGTGCCGGTCGGCTCACCCGCGGTGACGCGCGGGGCGTCGCCGTTCAACCTGTCGATCGGCCGGCTGCGCCGACGCGGCTGAGCCCGGGTCGCCGCCGCGACCGTCCGCGGCGGCGCGCAGGTGCCTCAGGAGAACAGAAGCGGGTCGTTCCTGAGGCCGCTGGGCACCGGCGGCTTGCTCATCCGGCCGATGTCGGAGCGACGCGTGGCGGAGGTGGAGGGCGTGCCGTTCGGCGGCCGCGTCGAGGTGCCGCCGGGGCCGGACGAGGAGCCGTTGCCGCCGGCGCCGCCGGTCGGCCGGCCCTGGGGGGTCAGGCCCTTGTCCACCACGTCCTTGGGATCCGGCGCGTGCACGTCGACCCGCTCGCCGTAGCCGAGGAAGTCGAAGGCGCCGGCCTGCCTCGCGTCCGGGGCCGACTCCATCCGCAACAAGTACGGGGCGCCCTCGGTGGCCACCCAGATGGTGCCGCCCGCGCCCGGCGTCCGGTTCTCCAGCGCGATCGCCTTGTGCCCGTTGACCTGCTTGACCGGGCCCTTCTCCAGCTTGCCCGGCTTGCCCATCAGCTTGTTGGTCAGCCGCTCGACATAGGTGTTCTCCACGATGCCGTCGTACTTCTTGTCGCCGGCGGGGACCTGTACGTACTTCTCGTGGTTGGCCACCTCGGTGCTGGGGCCCTCGACCCTGGACCAGAACTTCGCGTCGCCCCGGAACCAGACCTGGTTCTGTACCCGGGTGACGTAGGCGGTCGTGCTGTCCTCGACGATCTGGCCCTCGCTGCCGGTGCTGGTGAAGCGCATGTCCACGCTGAACGGCTTGGCCGGCTTGCCGGCCGTGCCCGGGACCACCAACTCGCCCTTGACGTGCACCGATTTCGCCCCGGCCGTCGCGGCCTGGGCACGCTGCAGGATCGCCGCCGGATCCAGGCCGTCCACCTGGTTGCCCAGCGGCGCGCCCGCCGTCGGGTCGTCCACCGGGGCCTGCCACGAGCGGTGTGCGGGTCGTCCCGCACTGCACCCGGCGGCCAGCACCGTGACCGATACAGCCGTAGCCACCACGAAGCCGCGCCGCACGTGATCCACCGTTGGGTTCCCTCGTCGTTCGATGTCTCGTTGGTTCGCTGATCTGAATCGACGCCCGCCCGCGTCGCCGTCCTACCGGAAACGGTATCCCGGAGCCGGAATCGCCCGCCTCAGTCGGTGCCCGGCACCGGCCCGTCGGACTTGGCCGGGGGCTTGTCCGGCGTCTCCTTGCCATCGGTCAGCGTGCCGTAGTCGACCACGTCCTCGGCCTTGGGCAGCACCAGCGGGAAGTCCTGGTCGTATTCGAAGAGTTCCAGCTCTCCGCCACTCGGCGACGGGACGTACTTGAGCGGGAACGGGGTCCCGTGCAGGGCCACCCGCAGTTCGCCGCCGCGGCCTCGATCCGCCACCAGCTTGAGCGACTCGGCGCCGCGCACCTTCTCCCGGCCGTCCTTCTTGAGTTTTCCGTTGAGTCGAATCAGGTCGGTGATCATGTCCTTCATCCGGGTAAAACCGGACAGTCGGGCATAACTGGGATCGACGGGCGGAACCTTGACAAACTTGTCGCGCAGCGCCTGGGCCGACTGTTCCACATCGGCCCCGCCACGCCCGTCCCGGCCCTGGTACAGCCGGGCGTCGCCGCGCACGAACAGGTCCTCGCCGATCCGCAGCAGTTCGATGGTGCTGTCCGCGGTGACCACGGTGCCCACCCCGCCGTCGCGCTTGAGCCGCAGGTCGATCCGGAACTGCTGGCTCTGGATCTTCCACACGCCCTGCACGTGGACGGCGCCGGCTCCCGCGGCCGCCGCCTTGGACTTGCCGGCGACGGAGTCCGCGGACTCCGCACCGAGCCCGGTCTCCTCCTTCGAACACGCCGTGCCGGTAAGGACGCAGGCGGCCAGGAGGGCGATCGTGGTCTTCGTCTGAGGCAAGCGCACGGGCGGCACTGTACTGAGCCGGGCACCGGGTGTCGTGGTCGTGCCCACCTTCACCGGTAGCCTGACCGTCCGGGGCACCCGCGGCGCGACCGCGCGGATCGGCCAACGCGGACGTACACATCGGCGACGGAGGGACCACGGCATGAGTGCGTCATCCGGGCGGGTGTTCATCTCGCACCTCGCGGGCGTGGCCGTGTTCGACCCCAACGGCGACCACGTCGGTCGGCTGCGCGACGTGGTGGTGATGCTGCGCACCGCCCAGCTCCCCCCGCGCGTGCTCGGCCTGGTCGTCGAGGTGGCCACCCGCCGGCGGATCTTCGTACCGATGACCCGGGTGACCAGCGTGGAGACCGGCGAGGTGATCACCACGGGGCTGGTCAACATGCGCCGCTTCGAGCAGCGGCCGAGCGAGACGTTGGTGCTCGCCGAGATGCTGGATCGCCGGGTGGCCCTCGCCGAGACCGACGAGCCGGTGACCGTCCTGGACGTCGCGATGGCGCTCGGGCGTGGTCGCGACTGGCTGATCTCCAAGCTGTTCGTGCAAAAGGGCGGCACCTCCGGGCTGCGCCGGCGGCGCGGCGAGACGATCACCGTCGACTGGAACGCGGTGGTCGGCTTCGAGCGTCCGGAGGACCAGCAGGGTGCGGCCAACCTGCTCGCCACGTTCGAGCAGCTGCGGCCCGCCGACCTGGCGAACGTGCTGCACAACCTGTCCGCCAAGCGCCGCGCCGAGGTGGCCGCGGCGCTGGACGACGACCGGCTCGCGGACGTGCTGGAGGAACTGCCCGAGGACGACCAGGTCGAGATCCTGGGCCAGCTCCAGGAGGAGCGCGCGGCCGACGTGCTGGAGGCGATGGACCCGGACGACGCGGCCGACCTGATCTCCGAGCTGCCCGAGGACACCGCGGAACGCCTGCTCGGCCTGATGGAGCCCGAGGAGGCAAAGGACGTGCGCCGCCTGCTCACCTATGTCGAGGACACCGCCGGCGGCATGATGACCACCGAGCCGATCGTGCTCGAACCGGGTGCCACGATCGCCGAGGCGCTCGCGCACGTGCGCAACTCCGACCTGTCGCCGGCCCTGGCCAGTCAGGTCTACGTCTGCCGGCCGCCGACCGAGACGCCGACCGGCAAGTACCTGGGCACGGTGCACTTCCAGCGGCTGCTGCGCGATCCGCCGTTCACCCTGGTCGGCGCGGTCCTGGACACCGACCTGATGCCACTGCGGCCGGGCACCCCGCTCGCCGAGGTGACCAGCTTCCTGGCCGCGTACAACATGGTCGCCGCGCCCGTGGTGGACGAGGACGACCATCTGCTCGGCGCGGTCACCGTCGACGACGTGCTCGACCACCTGCTGCCCGAGGACTGGCGCGAGGGTGCCATACACGGAGACGGGGGTGTCCGCCGTGGCACGTGAGAGCACGAGCGCCGACAAGCGCCGCCGCCCGCGCCTGGATCAACCGCGCGACCCGGGGCGCCGTCCGCTGCTGCCCGCGTACGACCCGGAGGCGTTCGGTCGGTTCTCCGAGCGGATCGCCCGGTTCCTGGGCACCGGCCGGTTCCTGGTCTACATGACCGCCACGGTGATCGTGTGGATCGCCTGGAACATCTTCGTGCCGCCGGCGCTGCGCTTCGACGAGTATCCGTTCATCTTCCTGACCCTGGCGCTGTCCCTACAGGCGTCCTACGCGGCGCCGCTGATCCTGCTCGCGCAGAACCGGCAGGACGACCGGGATCGGGTCAACCTGGAGCAGGACCGGGCCCGCAACGAGCGCAACATCGCGGACACCGAGTATCTGACCCGCGAGGTCGCGGCGCTGCGGATCGCCCTCGGCGAGGTCGCCACCCGGGACTTCCTGCGCTCGGAACTCCAGTCCATGCTCAAGGAGTTGGACGAGCGTCGGGAGACCGACGGGTGGCTGATGGGCCGCAACGTAACCGATGCGCACCTGACCCGGCAGCAGCACCCACCGGACCCGGAGCGCCCCTGAGTCCGGGGCCGCGGTCGAAACTCGACAGTTTTTTATACAGACGTATCAGTCATTCGTATAAGACATTTGTCTAACGCGGGGTTACGATCGCTTCATGGGACACCGCGAAGACCTGCTGGCCGGAGCCAAACGTTGTCTGTACGAGAAGGGCTACATGCGCACGACCGCGCGCGACATCGTCGCCGCGTCGGGAACCAACCTCGGATCGATCGGCTATCACTACGGGTCCAAGGACGCGCTGATGCAGCAGGCGCTGCTGGAGTCGATCGAGGGGTGGGGCGCGGAAGTGGCCGGCGCGCTGGCCGACGCGGTCGGCGGCGAGACCGCGCCGCTGGAGCGCTTCGAGGCGATCTGGACGCGCGTGATCGACCTGATGGAGTCGCACCGGATGATGTGGGCGGCCAACTTCGAGATCCTCGCCCATCTCGACGAGTTGCCGGAGATCCACAAGGTGCTCGCCGCAGCGCAGAACGACGGCCGTTCCGGACTGGCCTCGATCTTCCTGGGCCTGCCCGAGGAGGGCAACGAGCATCTCACCGGCACGGTCGGAGCGCTGTGTCAGGCGCTCCTGGTGGGCGTGGTCAGCCAGTGGATGTTCGCCCCGGAGAACGCCCCCACGGGCCGCGATCTCGCCGAGGGCATGCGCGTGCTCATGAGCGCGAACCCGGCCGGCTGAACCAGCCGCAGGACAGCACCAGGTGGGCCAGGACGCCCGCGATCAGCCCCCAGAACGCGGACCCGATCCCGCCGATGGTGACCCCGGACGCGGTGGCCAGGAAGGTGATCAGCGCCGCCTCGCGGTGCTCGTCGTCGGCCATCGCGCCGGTGAGGCCGCTCGCCAGCGCGCCGAACAGCGCCACGCCCGCGACCGCCGCGACCAGTTCCTTGGGCAGGCCCGCGAACAAGGCCACCAGGGTCGACCCGAACATGCCCACGACCAGGTAGAAGACCCCGCACGAGACCCCCGCGACGTAGCGCCTGCGGGGGTCGTGGTGTGCCTCGGGGCCGGTGCAGATCGCGGCGGTGATCGCGGCCAGGTTGATCGCGTGCGACCCGAACGGCGCGAGCAGCGTGGACACCGCCCCGGTCGAGCCGATCAGCACCCGGTCGTTCGGCGCGTAGCCGGACGCGGCCAACACCCCCATCCCGGGCGCGTTCTGCGACGCGAGGGTGGCCACCAGGAGCGGCACCGCGATCCCGATCAGGGCCGGCACCGACAGGTGCGGCGTCGTCCACTCCGGGCGCGCGATCTCGAACGCGTCGATGTGCACGTGCAGCCGTGCGGTCGCCGCCGCGCAGACCACCCCGACCACGAGCGCGGCCAGTACCGCGTAGCGCGGGAGGAACCGTTTGCCGACCAGATAGGCGAGCAGCACACCGCCGGCGATCCAGGGCGCGGTCTTGACCGACGTGAACACCCCGGTGCCGAACGAGAACAGGATCCCGGCCAGCATCGCGGACACCACCGCGGCGGGCACCCGGCGGATCAGCCGGCCGAACACGCCGGTCACCCCGATCACGGTGATCAGCACGCCGGTGACCACGAACGCGCCGATCGCCTCGGGATACGAGTACGAGCCCAGGCTGGTCACCAGCAGCGCGGCGCCTGGCGTGGACCACGCGGTGACGATCGGCATCCGGGTGTACAGGCTCAGGCCCAGGCAGGTCAGCCCGCTGCCGATGGACAGCGCCCAGACCCACGAGCCGGTCTGCTCTCGGGTCAGCCCGCCCGCGGACGCCGCGGTCAGCACGATCACCAGCGGCCCCGAGTAGGAGACCAGCACCGCGATCAGGCCGGCGAGCACGGCCGAGAAGGACGCGTCGCGCCACAGGTTCGGCTCGGTCGCGGGCGGCGCCGGCTCGGTGTTCGTCGTGATCCCCGTACTCACCCGGCGCCTCGCCTCGTGGTCAATCGTGGTCGTAGACGGTGACCTGGACACCGCACGCGCTCAACCGTTCGAGGACGAGCGGCTCCACCCTGCCCCAGTTGCCCCCCGCCAGACCACAGCCAATTCGCGGCATGTGGACCGAGGCCTCGAGTTCGAGCGCCCGGCGCCCGACTTCGGTCAGCGCCCGATCGATCGCGTCGTAGCGCACCGGCGGCCCCTTGCTGCCGGTCCGCATGCCGTGTTGGCCGATCATGTTGGCCACCCACAGGTAGGTGTCCACCCGGACCAGCCGCACCGCGCCGAGCCCGAAATCGTTGTGCGCCCGCTCGCGATGCCACCGCCGATAGTCGGCCTCCGGCTCGGGCCATCGCCGGGACAGCGCGAGCACGAAGCCCTTGCCCCAGCCGCCCTGGTCGTTGCACACATGTGCGATCACCTTGACGCCCTTGCCCAGCGGCGTGGTGGCGTCTCCCCTGACATACGTGATGGTCGCCATGCGCGGCACGGTAATCGGCGGCCCTTTCGCACCGACACTCGTTTACGCCGGGCGAGAAGCCCTCACGGCCGGTCGAACAGCCGGGCCGCGTTGTCGTGGCAGACCGCCCGCAGCCAGTCGTCGCCCAGGTCGAGCCGGGTCAGCGCGTCCAGCGCGTGCGCGTAGCCGTAGGGGATGTTGGGGAAGTCGCTGCCCCACAGGATCCGATCCGCCGCGTCCCGCAGCCGGGAACGATCGGCGGGCGGGAACGGGGTGAACTCCTCGACGAAGTCGGTGAAGGCCATCGTGGTGTCCAGGTGCACGCCCTCGTGGCGGTCCGCCAGATCCAGGAACTCGCCGTACTCCGGCATCCCCATGTGCGCGACGATCAGCCGCAGCCGCGGGTGTCGGGCCAGCACCCGGGCGATGGGCTCGGGCCCGGTGTGCGCTCCCGGCACCGGCCCCGAACCGCAGTGCGCGACCACCGGCACCCCCGCGTCCGCGAGTGTGCCCCACACGTCCTCCAGCAGCGGATCGGTCGGGTCGTACCCACCGACCTGGACATGCGCCTTGAACACGACCGCACCCGACTCGATCGCCTCGCGCACGTACTTCCCCGCGCCCGGTTCCGCGAAGAAGGTCGCCGTGTGCAGGCAGTCCGGGGTACGCGCGGCGAATTCGCGCGCCCACGCGTTCAGCCACGCAGCCATCTCGGGCTTGTGCGGATACAGCATCGACGTGAACGACGAGACGCCGAACGCGCGCAGCGCGGCGACCCGTTCGTCCTCGTCGAGCCGGTAGGTGATCGGCCACGGCCGGCCGATCAGCGGACCCGCCGCGTCGAAGTAGGCCCACACCTTGTCCAGCACCTGCTTGGGCATGAAGTGCGTGTGCACGTCGATCAACGACGCCAGGCCCAGTTCCCGACGGAACCGGGCCACTCGTGTCTCCTCGGCCACCGTGGTCACGCGGCCACCTCCCCATCCGGCTCGGAGGTCGATGCTCTCAAAGTCTTTTTCCGTGAGCGTCGTAAGCTCACGGTATGGCTTCTGTAACCCTGCCCTCGGCGGACGACGTCCAGGATGCGCTGGCGACCGTCCAGGACCCCGAGATTCACCGGCCCATCACCGAATTGGGCATGGTCAAATCCGTCGAGATCCATGCCGACGGGCGGGTCGAGGTCGGGGTCTTCCTGACCGTCAGCGGCTGCCCGATGCGCGAGACGATCATCAGCCGGGTCGAGAAGGCGGTCGGCGCGCTGCCCGGCGTGACCTCGGTCCGCGTCGAACTCGACGTGATGAGCGACGCACAACGCAAGGAGCTCGCGAGCAACCTGCGCGGCGGCCAGGCCGAGCGCGAGGTGCCGTTCGCCCGGCCCGGCTCGCTCACCCGTGTGTACGCCGTGGCGTCCGGCAAGGGCGGCGTCGGCAAGTCGTCGGTGACCGTGAACCTGGCCGCCTCGATGGCCGCCCAGGGGCTCAAGGTCGGCATCGTGGACGCGGACATCTACGGTCACTCGGTGCCGCGCATGCTCGGCGCGGAGGGCAAGCCCACCCAGGTCGAGAACATGATCATGCCGCCGTCGGCACAGGGCGTGAAGGTGATCTCGATCGGCATGTTCACCCCGGGCAACGCCCCGGTGGTGTGGCGCGGCCCGATGTTGCACCGCGCGCTCCAGCAGTTCCTCGCCGACGTCTACTGGGGCGACCTGGACGTGCTGCTGCTCGACCTCCCGCCGGGCACCGGCGACATCGCCATCTCGGTCGCCCAGTTGGTCCCCAACGCGGAGATCCTGGTGGTGACCACGCCGCAGCAGGCCGCCGCCGAGGTCGCCGAGCGTGCGGGCACCATCGCGGTGGAGACGCGCCAGACCATCGCCGGCGTGATCGAGAACATGGCCGGGCTGCCGTGCCCGCACTGCGGCGAGATGGTCGACGTGTTCGGCTCCGGCGGCGGGCAGCGGGTCGCCGACGGCCTGTCCGCGGCCACCGGCACCAAGGTCCCGCTGCTCGGTTCGATCCCGATCGACACCCGGCTGCGCGAGGGCGGCGACACCGGCAAGCCGGTCGTGCTGGATGCCCCGGAATCGCTCGCCGCCATCGCACTGGGCGAGATCGCGGCCAAGCTCGGCGGACGCGAGCGCGGTCTCTCCGGCCTCCAGCTCGGACTGACCCCGCTGCGCAACTTCTGAGGTCGGTTCGGGTCGGCCGGGCAGCGCCACCGCGCGACTGCGGGGCCGGCCCGGACACCGGCTTCACCGCGATGCCCCGGGGGCACGGGCGCGCCCGTTCGACGGTCGC